>JAEMQC010000032.1 GCA_022758985.1 Campylobacteraceae bacterium | reverse complement strand
GTGGAGTTGCTTGCCCCGCCTCCAAAGCCCGGTTCTTTGGAGGATAAAGAGGATATGAATACGGTGCTTAAAGCGCAGAGCAAGAGGACAAAAGCGCAAGGCGAGAGAGCTTACGATGACGCCAATTTGACGGTATTTCGTTTTGCGGATGTGATGGGGGCTGATTTTACGCCGGATAAGCTGCCTATGACGGCTGCGCTTTTTGAAAAGATGAAAAGAGACGGGGATGTTGTCGCTTGGATTGTAAAAGAGCGGTATAAACGCCCAAGACCGTTTCTTGCAAGCCCCAAAGTGCATTCGCTAAAGCCAGATACCAAAGGAGCTTCATATCCTAGCGGGCACACGACTTTTGCCTACGAGTGTGCGATAATCCTCTCAAAAATGGTTCCCGAAAAAAGATATGAGCTGTTTATGAGAGCCGAGGAGTATTCGCAAAACCGTATCGTTTTGGGCGTTCACTACCCAACGGATATTGGGGCGGGGCGCATTAGCGGCACACTGCTCTCAAACGAGTTTTTGAAAAACGAGAGGTTTATGGCCGATTTTGAAGCGGCAAGAGCGGAACTTAGAAGCGTACTCGGGCTAAAATAGCAAAAACAGCTCGGAGTGTACGATGTACAAAATTGTCTTTTTGTGTTTTGCTTTGTTGTTTGTAGGCTGCGGTTCTCCGTCTTGCGACAGCAAAGAGAGCAAGAAGCTTGTTATGGAGTCTGTCGAAAAAACCGTCAAAATGCGCCTTGCCAGAAGGCTCAATCCGTCAGTATTTGGCGATGAGTGGAGTGGTGCTAAAAAAGAGACGGCTGCAGGCTCTTTGGTTTATAGCTCTCCCTGTGTATTTCACTTAGTCCATACACCCTTATAGCTTCTATGTGCGCCGCCGTGCCGTAGCCCTTGTGCTTTGCAAAGCCGTACTGTGGATATTTGATGTCCATCTTTATCATAAACCTATCTCTACTGACTTTGGCGAGGATACTAGCCGCCATCACCTCCGTCACCTGTGCATCCGCTTTTACCATCGTCTCCAGTCCGTTCACCCCAAAGCGGCTATTTCCGTCAAACAAATACCTATCCGCACTAATCACTGATTTTATTTCGATAAGAGAGCGTTTGATACATGCCGATATCCCTAGCTCGTCTATCTCTTTTGCGCTGTGCCATACTATATGATATATGGAGTTTTGCACAACCTCGTCAAAAAGCGCATCTCTTTTTGCTTCCGTTAGTTTTTTGGAGTCATTTAGCCCTTTTACTTCACCCGTTAGTATACATCCGGCAAAGCACAGCGGTCCAGCTAGCGGACCCCGTCCAGCCTCGTCTATTCCGCAGAGTATCATAGGCTAAGCGCCCATTGCCAAAACGGCAGACTTTGTATCCGCACCCCGTCCACTATTTTTTCATCCTCTTTGTTTACCGTCACTATCTCTACCTCTCTAATTCCAAGCTCCCATGCTTTTTTGGAGAGTTTGGCCAGTTTTTTTTCATCGTCCGTTATCGCAAAGGCTTTTGCAACGACGGCTTTTTCCAGCTCAGGGACAAAAAACCCCGCCTCGTCGGTGTAATATATCTCGTACCCCCTTGAGTTTAGCTCCAAAAAAACCATATTTTCAAAAACGGCGGAAAAATCTTTTTTGAAATCGACGGCGGTTTTGAGGGCAAAGTCATAGGAGTATATTTTTTTGGATGAGTTTTTTTGGTGCAGCTTTTCGACAAAAAACAACACTCCGCTATTTTGGAGCTTTGTCGTATATGAGTAGAAAAAGTCTTTGGATATTTTGGTTTTGGATTTTACGAGGGTAAATACTTGAAGTAGCGACAGCTTTGTCGCAGTTTTTCTCAAAAACTCAACCGCTATGGCTTCTTCCGTTTTTGTTGTTGCTATTTTTTTGATTATGTCGCTTAGCGCCCTTCTTTTTTCGAGTTCATTGACCACACCAAGCCTCGGGTTTGAACCGTCTTTTAAAAAAGAGGCAAATATGTGCGGTATCCTCTCCTCCTCAAACTCGCTTTCTCTCTTGCCGTGATAAACCCTCTCATAAAAAGATAGATACTCCTCAAAATCCAATCCGCCTAGAGAAATTTGCTCGTATCCACCTGCGTCCAGCGGCGTTTTTGAAATTACTATGAACTGTATATCGGTATGATTTTCTATGACTTCTCCGTCTGCATTGTCAAGAACGATAGTAGATAATTTTTTCTCTTTCGCAAAAGCAAATAGACCGTCTTTATCAAATTTTTCTATCCTATAGTCGCACAAATCCATATATAAAAAAGGCTCTTTTTTTTCAAGGGCATGCAAAAGAGCAAGGGATGTTTTTCCGCTGCTCGGCGGGCCGAAAAGATTGATGTTTTTATTTCTTGGTAAAAAAACTTTTCTTTCAAAAAAAGAGAATTTCTTGGGGGTTTCGGATAAAAGCTGCTCAAAAATTTCCAAAATTTTATACCTAATGTTTTTCGGTTATTGTAGCTTTTTTCCTTTTAAAAAGGATAAGTTTTTATGAGTACACTTAAAAGAACCCCTGTTTTTACTTGACTGCGCATAAAATTTTGAGTATAATCTCGCTCTCAAATTGTAAGTTCGCAAGAGCTTATAAGTTCTTTAAACAAGGGTATACCGCAATGGAAAAATTGAGACTCAAGCTTAGAGCTTATGACAACAGAGTTCTTGACAAATCTGTATCGGCGATAATTGATGCAGTAAAAAGAACTGGTTCGGAACTAATCGGACCAATCCCGCTTCCAACAAAAATCAGAAAATATACGGTTCTTAGATCTCCTCACGTCAATAAAGACTCGAGAGAGCAATTCGAAATCAGAATTCACGCAAGACTTATAGACATTATAGCTGCTTCGCCGGATACGGTTGACGCTCTTATGAAACTTGACCTTGCTCCTGAAGTGGATGTCGAAGTAAGATCAATGGCTAACTAAGGAAAAGTGAAGATGGAATTTTTGGTTGAAAAAATCGGCATGAGCAGAACGCTCGGCGAAGTATCGAACGCAGTAACTCTTCTAAAAGTGCTTCCTGCAAAAGTTGTAAAAGTTAATGCAGAAGGCAAATCTTTGGTTGCTTACTCTAGAGGTAAAGCTATGAACAAAGCTATAGAGGGTCAGCAAAAAGCTTACAACCTATCTAGAGAGTTTAATAAGTTTGCATCTTTAGTAGTAGACAACAAAGAGGTTGGAGAGCAAGAAACTGCATCTTTGGAAGCCGCAGTAGAACTAAAAGCTACTTTCAAAACAAAAGGTAGAGGTTTTACTGGCGCTATGAAACGATGGAATTTTGCCGGTGGTCCTGGTGCGCACGGCTCAAGATTTCACAGAAGAACTGGTTCTATTGGTAACAGAGAGTGGCCAGGTAGAGTTCAAAAAGGTAAAAAAATGGCCGGTCAATACGGTAATGAGACAGTTACTGTCAAATGCCAAGTGATCAGCTTTGATAAAAATGCCGGAGTATTGGTAGTAAAAGGAAGTGTTCCTGGCGCTAACGGCGGCTTCGGTAAAGTGAAGGTCGTAAAATGAGTTTTGCAATAATATTAGACAAAGATTGTAAAGAGAGCGGGAAACTACAACTTCCTGCAAGCTACGAGGGAATAAACCCGCACAACCTGTATTTGTATGTAAAAGCTTACATGTCAAATATGAGAGCTGCTAACGCACACACCAAAACTAGAAGTGGCGTATCAGGCGGCGGTAAAAAACCTTGGAGCCAAAAAGGCGGCGGTAGAGCTAGAGCCGGATCTATCACTTCTCCTGTATTCGTAGGCGGTGGTGTTGCTTGGGGTCCAAAAAACACAATCAACTACTTCCAAAAAATAAACGTAAAACAAAAAAGACTTGCTCTTAAATGTGCTCTTGCACAGCAAGCTGAAGCAGGTAAGCTTTTTGTCGTTGACAGCCTTGCTGTTGAGAGCGGAAAAACTAAAGATGCTGCAAACTTTCTAAAAGCCCTAGGCCAAAGAGATGCACTTCTTATAGCTAACAATTTTGACGAAAAAACATACCTAGCGTATAGAAATATTCAAAATTGCTATCTAATCGACTTTACAGAAGTAAACGCATATTTTGTAAGCACTTATAGATCGGTCGTAATCGAAAAAGACGCTTATGACAAAATCGTAAAAGAGGGCTAAGATGGCTGATATTACAGATATAAAAACAATAATTTACACAGAAAAATCACTTGGTCTTCAAGAAGCGGGCGTTATCGTAGTTCAGACTTCACCAAGGATGACTAAAAATAGTCTTAAAAAAGTTTTCCAAGAGTACTTCGGTTTGGTTCCTGAAAAAGTGAACTCCCTTAGAATGGAAGGTAAAACAAAAAGATTTAGAGGCGTAATCGGTCAAAGAGACTCTTTCAAGAAGTTTTACGTAAAGCTTCCTGAGGGCGCAAGAATAGAAAGCTTAGCGGTATAAGGATAAGAGATGGCAATAAAAACCTATAAACCATATACCCCTAGCCGAAGGTTTATGTCAAACCTAGAAAGCAGCGATATAACGGCAAAACCGAAAGTTAGAAGCCTTCTAGTAAAACTTCCGGCAAAAGCGGGTAGAAACAACCAAGGTAGAATCACCTCTAGACATAAAGAAGGTGGCGCTAAAAAACTGTATAGAATCATAGATTTCAAAAGAGACAAGTTTGATATTCAAGGCGTTGTAGCCGCAATCGAGTACGATCCGTACAGAAACTGTAGAATTGCTCTAATCAACTATGCAGATGGTGAAAAAAGATACATCATTCAGCCAAGCGGAATGAAAGTAGGCGATAAAGTTATGGCAGCCGAGGGCGGTCTTGACGTCGTAGCTGGTAACGCTATGAAGCTCAAAAGCATCCCAGTCGGTACTGTAATTCACAACATAGAGCTAAAACCTGGCAAAGGCGGACAAATGGCTAGAGCTGCAGGTAACTACGCTCAGCTAATGGGCAGAGAAGGCAAGTATACAATTCTTAGACTTCCAAGCTCTGAAGTTAGATATGTACTATCTGAATGTATGGCTACTATAGGCGCAGTAGGAAATGAAGATTTCTCAAATGTGACTATCGGTAAAGCTGGACGCGCAAGACACATGGGTATTAGACCGCAAACGAGAGGTTCTGCGATGAACCCAATCGATCACCCGCACGGTGGTGGTGAAGGTAAATCAAACGGACACAGACATCCTGTATCTCCATGGGGTCAAAAATGTAAAGGTCTAAAAACTAGAAAACCTAATAAGCAATCTAATAGATACATTATCTCAAAAAGAAAAAAAGGCGTGAGGTAAGATAATGGCAAGATCAATTAAAAAAGGCCCATTTATCGATGACCATCTTCAAAAGAAGGTTACGAAAGCTAAGGCCGAAAATGCAAACAAACCAATTAAAACTTGGTCAAGAAGAAGTATGATTTCTCCAGAGATGGTAGGCCTTACTTTTAATGTTCACAACGGTAGACAATTTGTTCCAGTATATATTACTGAAGCACACGTTGGCTACAAACTAGGCGAATTTGCACCTACGAGAACCTTCAAAGGTCACAAGGGTTCAGTTCAAAAGAAAATAGGTAAGTAAGGAGGAAAATGATGAGTAAGACAACACTTAAATTTATCAGACTTTCTCCTACTAAAGCTAGACTTATTGCAAGAGAAGTTCAGGGTATGAATGCCGAAGCTGCAATCGCAGCTCTTGACTTTATGCCAAACAAAGGCGCTGCATTCATCTCTAAAGCTATTGCTACTGCAGTTGCAAACGGCGGGTTTGAGGCGGATGAGGTTATCGTATCTTCATGCAGAGTTGATGCCGGTCCGGTTCTAAAGAGATTTACTCCTAGAGCAAGAGGTAGAGCCACTCCTATCAGAAAACCGACATCGCATATTTTTGTCGAAGTAACACAAGCGAAGGGTAAGTAATATGGGTCAAAAAGTAAATCCTATTGGGCTTAGACTTGGCATTAACACAGGCTGGAGATCGAGGTGGTTTCCGTCCATAAAAGAGATGCCAAATAACATTTCCGAAGACTATAAAATTAGAAAATATCTAAAACAAAAACTTTACTTCTCCGGCGTTTCCGATATTATCATCGAAAGAACCGCTAAAAAAGTTAAAGTAACCGTTGTTTCCGCTAGACCTGGTATCATCATCGGTAAAAAAGGTGCGGAAATCGAAAAACTAAAAGTTGACATCTCTAAGATGACAAACAAAGAGGTTCTTATCAACATCAAAGAAGAGAAAAAACCTCAAATTTCTGCGGTACTTTGTGCGGAAAACGTAGCTACGCAGCTTGAAAAAAGAGTTGCATTCAGAAGAGCTATGAAAAAAGTTATGCAATCCGCACTTAAATCAGGTGCGAAGGGAATCAAAATAATGGTTGCCGGAAGACTTGGCGGCGCTGAGATGGCAAGAACTGAGTGGTATCTAGAAGGAAGAGTTCCGCTTCACACAATTAGAGCGAATATCGACTACGGTACTGCTGAAGCTCATACTACATACGGCGTTATCGGCGTAAAAGTATGGATATTCAAAGGTGAAATCCTTGCAAAAGGCAACAGAGGCGAAAAGCAAGAAGCCCAAGCCGAAAAAGCTGAGGATACAAAACCTAGAAGAAGACCAGCAAGAAGAGGGCAATAATCATGTTGATGCCAAAAAGAACTAAATATAGAAAACAAATGAAAGGCAGAAACAGAGGTAAAACTTATGTTGGCTGCAACCTTTCATTCGGAACTATCGGACTAAAAGCGATAGAAGGTGGAAGAATCAACTCTAGACAAATAGAAGCCGGAAGGATTGCTATTACTAGAAATGTAAAAAGAACCGGTAAGCTTTGGATAAGAGTATTCCCTGACAAACCACTTACCGCAAAACCACTTGAAACAAGGATGGGTAAAGGTAAAGGTAGCGTGGAAGAGTGGGTTATGAATATTCACCCTGGAAGAATCATTTATGAGATGACAGGTGTTGAGGAAGCTCTTGCAAAAGAGTCTCTAACAAGAGCTATGCACAAACTCCCTTTCAAAACGAAAATCGTGACAATAGAGAGTGAAAATGAAGTATACTGATATAAGCTCAAAAACGCTTGACGAGCTAAAAGCGCTTTTGAAAGAGAAAAAAACATATCTTTTCGAGCTCAAAATGAAACTAAAAACTATGCAGCTAACTAATCCGAATGAGATTAGAGCGGCTAAAAAAGATATCGCAAGAATCCAGACGGCGCTTACCGCCCAAGCCGGTAAATAAGGAATAAGCTATGAATAGCCATAAAAGAGAAATTCAAGGTGTCGTAATCAAAAAGTCTGGTGATAAAACATTTTCTATTCTTGTCGAAAGAAAGATGATGCACCCGAGATACCACAAATTCGTGAAAAGACATAAAAAATATCTTATACACGATGAAAACAATAGTCTAAAAGTAGGTGATTTTGTATCTGCTCTTGAGTGCAGACCGCTTTCTAAAACAAAATCATTTAGGCTAAATGCAGTTTTGAAAGCAGGAGCTGAAATATGATCCAAAGTTTTACAAGAATGAACGTTGCTGATAACAGCGGCGCAAAAGAACTTATGTGTATTAAGGTTTTGGGTGGCTCAAAAAGAAGATATGCGACTATTGGCGACGTAGTCGTAGCTTCTGTTAAAAAAGCCATTCCAAACGGTAAAGTAAAAAAAGGTCAAGTTGTTAAGTGTGTAGTTGTTAGAACCAAAAAAGAGCTTCAAAGAGAAAATGGCTCTCTAATTAGATTCGACGACAATGCGGCAGTTATTCTTGACAACAAGAGAGAGCCCGTAGGTACAAGGATTTTTGGACCGGTTGGCAGAGAGATTAGATATGCGAACTTTATGAAAATAGTTTCGCTTGCGCCGGAGGTTTTGTAATGGCTAAGCTAAAAATCAAAAAAGGCGACATGGTAGAAATCATCGCCGGCGACGATAAAGGCAAAAAAGCAAAAGTTCTAGCCGTATATCCAAAAACAATGCAAGTTGTTGTAGAGGGTTGCAAACTGGCTAAGAAAGCTGTTAAACCTTCTGAACAAAATCAAAACGGCGGATTTCAATACGTTGAGATGCCAATTCACGTATCTAACGTGCGAATAGCCGAGGGAGCGTAATAGATGGCACTAAAACAACACTATCTACAAAATGTAAAAGATAAGCTAGTTAGCGAATTTGATATTAAAAACGTCATGCTTACTCCAAAACTTGAAAAGATAACTATATCTGTAGGTTGCGGCGAAGGCTCTAAGGATGCGAAACTTCTTCAGAATATAGCGGATACTATCTCTATGATAGCCGGTCAAAAAGCGGTAATCACTAAGGCCAAAAAATCGGTTTCCGGCTTTAAACTAAGAGAAGGTATGAACGTCGGTGTTAAAGTAACTCTTAGGGGAGCCAATATGTATAACTTCCTTGAGAAACTTATATCTCTTTCACTGCCGAAAGTTAAAGACTTCAAAGGTCTTTCAAGAACAGGTTTTGACGGAAGAGGAAACTATAGCTTCGGTCTTTCCGAGCAGCTTATATTCCCTGAAGTTAAATATGACAACATCGTAAAAATTCACGGAATGAACATCAGCATCACTACATCTACGGATAACGACAAGATGGCTTTCAGATTGCTAGAGCTTATGGGAATTCCATTCGCAAAAGGAAGAGCAAATGGCTAAAAAATCGATGATCGCAAAATGCGCAAGAGAGCCTAAATTCAAAGTTAGAGCATACACAAGATGCTCTATTTGCGGTAGACCACACTCTGTTTACAGAGACTTCGGTATCTGCAGAGTTTGCCTCAGAAAAATGGGTAACGAGGGTCTAATCCCGGGCCTTAAGAAATCAAGCTGGTAAGGTGCAAGTATGAATGATATTATAGCTGATACGCTGACTAGAATCAGAAATGCCTCTATGAGAAGAATAGAAGTAACACACGTAATGTACTCTAAAATCGTAGAGTCTGTACTAAAAATTTTTCAAGAAAAAGGTTACATCGAAAGCTACAAAGTAGTGGAAGAAGGAACTAAAAAACAAATTAACGTAGTTTTGAAATATACGCAAAGCGGAAAACCGGTTATAAACGAAGTAAAAAGAATTTCTAAACCGGGTAGAAGAATCTATAAGCCTTGCGCTGAGATTAAAAAATTTAAAAACGGCTACGGAACAATCGTCGTTTCAACTTCAAAAGGCGTTCTTGATAACGATAGCGCTCATAAACTTGGAGTTGGCGGCGAAGTTCTTTGCAGTATTTGGTGAGGTGAGAGATGTCAAGAGTTGGAAAAGAACCAATCACTCTTCCTAAGGGTGTTGAAGCTAGCGTTGCTAACGGCGTTATAACTATAAAAGGCGCTAAAGAGACAAAAACGCTAGACACACTAGATAGAGTAAATATAGAAATCAGTGACGGCAAAATAGTTTTCGGACTAAAAGGCGAGACAAAACAAGACAGAGCTTTCTGGGGAACTTATAGAGCGCTTGCAAACAATATAGTTATAGGTCTTTCACAAGGTTTCGAGAAAAAACTTGAAATCAACGGCGTTGGTTACAGAGCTGCCGTAAATGGCAACAAACTTGAGATGGCGCTAGGCTATTCTCATCCTGTAATATTCGAAATTCCAAAAGGGATTGAGATATCAGTCGATAAAAACGTGATTAGCATCAAAGGCGCTGATAAACAACAAGTTGGCCAAGTTGCCGCTGTTATTAGAGAGTTCAGACCACCAGAGCCTTACAAAGGTAAAGGTGTTAAATATGTTGATGAAACTATCCGCAGAAAAGCGGGCAAGACATCCAAGAAATAGGAATAGTCTATGAGCAAAGAACTAAAACTAAAAACAAGAAGAAGAGAAAAAGCCAAACTAAGAATTAGGTCTAGAATTTCTGGAACTGAGCTTAGGCCTAGAGTTACCGTTTTCAAATCTAATAAATATTTTTACGCACAAGCTATAGATGACGTTAAAGGCGTTACTCTAGCTTATGCGGACGGCTCGAAGCTTGGCGTCAAACCAAACAGAGAAGGCGTAAAAGTTGTTGCTAAAGCATTAGCTGATGCGCTTAAAGCCGCCAAAATAGAAACAGTAGTATTTGACAGAAACGGCTACCTTTACCATGGCGTTATAGCATCTTTTGCTGATGCGCTAAGAGAAAACGGAATTAGTTTGTAAGGGTCTATGATGGAAATTAATAGAGAAGAATTTGAAGAAGTCGTTGTTAACATCGGCAGGGTAACAAAGGTTGTAAAGGGCGGTAGAAGATTTAGATTTAACGCCCTAATGGTTGTAGGAAACAAAAAAGGACAAGTCGGATACGGATTTGGTAAAGCCAAAGAGGTGCCGGACGCTATTAAAAAAGCGGTAGAAGATGCGTTTAAAAACCTTGTTACTATCGACCTAAAAGGTACTACTATAGCTCACGACATTGAAGTTAAATACAATGCGAGCAAAATTATATTGAAGCCTGCAAAAGAAGGTACCGGTGTTAAAGCCGGTGGAGCCGCTAGACCGGTTCTTGAACTTGCGGGAATAAGAGACATTCTATCTAAGCAGCTAGGTTCTACTAACCCGTCAAACGTGGTTAGGGCAACTATAAAAGCGCTTACATCCGTAAAGGAATAAAAAATGGCACTAGAAAATCTAACACCTGCGGTGGGTAGTACTCACAGCAAAAAAAGAGTTGGGCGCGGCCAAGGTAGCGGTATGGGCAAAACTGCCACTAGAGGCGGCAAAGGTCAGACTGCTAGAAGCGGTTACACTGCAAAAAGAGGTTTCGAGGGCGGTCAACAACCGCTTCAAAGAAGACTTCCAAAAATAGGTTTTAACAGCAAAGTTGTAAAGCCTTACGTTATCAACGTAGACAGAATCGATGCCATAGCTGCTCTTAGCGAAATTACACTTGAGAGCATTAGAGGCGCTATGAAACTACCTAACTATGTAGAAAAGGTTAAGCTGATTGGCACAAAAGCCAAAGAGCTTGCCTCTAAAATAAAAGACGAAGCAGTACTAACCAGCGGCAAACTCAATGGATAGAAGTTTAGTCAATAAAATTTTTATTACGCTCGGCTTCTTGCTGGCATATAGGATATTAGCCTATGTGCCTGTGCCAGGCGTTAATATAGAAGTCGTCAAAGAGTTCTTTGACGCAAACTCGGCTAATGCCCTCGGTCTTTTCAATATGTTTAGCGGTAACGCTCTTGAAAGACTAAGTATTATCTCTCTAGGCATAATGCCATACATTACTGCATCAATCATCATGGAACTTCTTGCGGCAACATTCCCGGAGCTTGGCAAAATGAAAAAAGAGCGCGACGGGATGGTTAAGTATATGCAGATAATCAGATATGCAACAATAGCTATTACACTTATTCAAGCGGTCGGCGTATCTTTTGGTCTCCAAAGCCTAACGGGCAGAGCCGGTGAGAGTGCAATATCCATAGACCATTCATTGTTTGTCGCAATATCTGCTATATCTATGCTTGCCGGCACTATGATGCTTATGTGGATTGGTGAGCAGATAACGCAAAGAGGGATAGGCAACGGTATAAGTCTTATCATTTTCGCTGGTATCGTATCTGCTATACCTAGGGCTATCGGTCATACGGTAACACTAGTGAATACCGGAGAGATGCACTTCCTGACGCTTGTAGCTATATTGGCTTTGGTGGTTATAACTGTCGGTGCCGTTATCTATGTTGAGCTTGCAGAGAGAAGAATCCCGGTCTCTTATCAGAGAAAAACGCTTATGGCTAACCATAATAAGAGAATAATGAACTATATCCCTATCAAGCTAAACCTAAGCGGCGTTATTCCTCCGATATTTGCTTCTGCGATTTTGATGTTTCCATCAACTGTTATGCAGGCAAGCACCAACCCTTGGGTTATTGCAATTAGAGATTTTATTCATCCGCAAGGATATGCGTTTAACGCACTTACATTCTTATTTGTAGTCTTTTTTGCTTATTTTTATGCGTCGATCGCATTTAACTCAAAAGATATTTCCGAAAACCTAAAAAGACAAGGTGGGTTTATTCCGGGTGTTAGACCAGGTGAGCACTCTGCCGAATTTTTGAATGAGATAGCAAGTCGCCTTACACTATTTGGCGCACTATATCTAGGTCTTATCACTACGCTTCCTTGGCTTCTTGTAAAAGCTATGGGCGTTCCGTTTTATTTTGGCGGGACTGCCGTTTTGATTGTTGTTCAAGTCGCTCTTGATACGATGAGAAAAATAGAGGCGCAAGTATATACAGGAAAATACCAAACTCTTAGTGCGGTAGGGCTTTAATCTAACCTATGGCCATCCACATAAGAAATAAAAGTGAAATAGATGCGCTTAGGCGCGCAAATAAAATTGCAGCCGAGGCCATCTCTTTTGCGGTCGGTCTTGTAAAACCGGGAGTATCCACAAAGTTTATTTCCGAAGAGAGTGAGAGGTTTATAGTCTCAAAAAATGCTAGAGCTTCATTTAAAGGGCTTTATGGCTTTCCTGAGGCCATATGCATCTCGGTCAACGAGGTGATAATTCACGGAATACCCGATGAAACCGTTTTAAAAGACGGAGACATAGTCGGGCTTGATATAGGCACGGAGCTTGACGGCTGGTATGGAGATACCGCTGTTACGGTGCCGGTCGGATCTGTATCAAAAGAGGATGAAGAGCTTATAGCCTGCGCCAAAGACTCCCTTGATTTTGCAATATCTTCGATCAAAGAGGGTATGAGATTTAAAGAGCTCAGCAAAATCATAGAGGATTATATAGAGGCAAAAGGTTATAAGCCGCTTAGAAATTTTTGCGGTCACGGTATCGGTAGAAGCCCGCACGAGGAACCTTCCATTCTAAACTATGTAGAAGGAAATCCTTCGCAAGGGCCGAAAATAAAAAACGGAATGGTTTTTTGTATTGAACCGATGATCTGCCAAAAAGACGGAGGCTCCAAAATCTTGAAAGATAAGTGGAGCGTTGTATCGAATGACGGACTTCGCGGCAGCCATTATGAGCACACAGTTGCTATCGTAAACGGCAGAGCCGAAGTTTTGTCAAGAATTTAGGGAGGAAGAATGGCAAAAGACGATGTCATTGAAATTGACGGAGTAGTCGTTGAGGCTTTGCCGAATGCGACATTTAGGGTTGAACTCGAAAACGGCCATGTGATACTTGGCCATATAGCAGGCAAGATGAGAATGCACTATATCAAAATTTTGCCGGGCGATAAGGTTAAGGTAGAACTCACTCCTTACAGTCTCGATAAAGGCAGAATTACTTTTAGGTATAAGTAAGCTTTTACTTTAAAAGTGATAGAATTCGGTTCTTTTTTCCGTTTATAGGCTTTTGGAAGTAAGAACATAATAGGTTTTAATAAAATAAGGAGCGTTTTATGAAAGTAGCACCGTCGGTTAAGAAGATGTGCGACAAATGCAAAGTCATTAAAAGAAAAAACATCGTTCGCGTAATATGCGAAAACCCAAAACATAAACAAAGACAAGGATAATTAGATGGCAAGGATAGCAGGTGTTGACCTTCCAAAGAAAAAAAGACTTGAGTTTGCTCTAACTTATATCTATGGTATAGGGCATGCTAAATCTCTAGAAATTCTAAAAGCCACCGGTATTTCTATCGACAAAAGAGTTCACGAACTTACTGAAGATGAAGCCGCCGCTCTTAGAAAAGAGATCCAAGAAAACTACGTAGTAGAGGGTGACCTTAGAAAGAAAGTTTCTATGGATATCAAAGCATTGATGGATCTTGGAAGCTTTAGAGGTCTTAGACACAGAAAAGGTCTACCGGTAAGAGGTCAAAGAACAAAAACTAATGCAAGAACTAGAAAAGGTAAGAGAAAAACCGTAGGTTCAAAATCTAAGTAAGGCGTAATTAAAGGAAAGCAAAAATGGCAGCAAAAAGAAAAGTAAAGAAAAAAATAGTCAAAAAAAATATTGCTAGAGGCATCATCCATATAGTAGCCTCTTTCAACAACACGCTTGTAACTATCAGCGACGAAATGGGTAATGCCATTTGCTGGTCAAGCGCGGGAAGCCTGGGCTTTAAAGGTAGTAAAAAATCTACCCCTTTCGCCGCTCAACAAGCCGTAGAAGACGCTATAACTAAAGCAAAAGAGCACGGAATCAAAGAACTTGGTATAAAAATCCAAGGTCCGGGCAACGGTAGAGAGATGGCGGTAAAAGCTGTAGGTAACAGAAGCGATATTAGAGTCGTTTATCTAAAAGACGTTACCCCGCTTCCGCACAACGGATGCCGCCCTCCAAAAAGAAGAAGAGTGTAAGGAATAGATTATGGCAAGATATACTGGACCAGTTGAGAAATTAGAAAGAAGACTAGGCGTTAGCCTTGATATGAAAGGCGAAAGAAGACTCGCCGGCAAATCAGCTCTGGACAAAAGACCTTACGCTCCGGGTCAACACGGTCAGAGAAAAGCAAAAGTAAGCGAGTTCGGTACTCAGCTTAGAGAAAAACAAAAAATAAAATTTATGTATGGGCTATCTGAAAAACAAACTAGAAGACTATATGATGAAGCTTCAAGAGCTAGCGGTAACGCTGGTGAAAACTTCATTAAACTTCTTGAGAGAAGACTTGATAACGTAGTTTATAGAATGGGCATGGCTACAACCAGAAGATTTGCAAGACAACTTGTAAACCACGGTCACATTCTTGTTGACGGTAAAAAAGTAGGAATTCCTTCTTACAGAGTAAAGCCAGGTCAAAAAATCGAGGTTTGTGAAAAATCTAAAAATAATCCTCAAATACTGAGAGCTATGGAGCTTACAAACCAAACCGGTATATCTCCATGGGTCGATGTTGATAAAGATAAACTTTTTGGTATCTTTACGAGAGTTCCAGAGAGAAGCGAAGTAACCATTCCGGTTGACGAAAGACTTATCATCGAATTCTACTCAAAATAATAAGGTGGCTTAAAGCATGAAAAAAATAAAAGTATCACCTTTGGTTCCTAGTAGTATCGAGGTTGAGAGTAAAGATAAAAACTCCGCCAAGATATATATATATCCTTTTGAGACGGGTTACGCTATAACAATAGCACACCCTCTAAAAAGGCTTCTGCTTAGCTCAAGCGTAGGCTGTGCGCCGACCGCCGTTAAAATCGAAGGCGTAACGCACGAGTTCGATTATGTTAGAGGTATGCTAGAAGACGTTACAGAGTTTATTTTGAATCTTAAAAATATCAGATTCAAAATGAAAACGGATGCTAAAAAAGTTATCATGAACTACTCTTTCTCTGGACACAGAGAGATTAAGGGCGCCGATCTTGATAACGATGAAGTTGAAGTAGTGAGCAAAGATTTGCATCTTGCTACTATTAATGACGATGCCGTTTTGAATTTTAGTATTGTTGTTGAAAAGGGCATGGGCTATGTGCCTAGCGAAGAGATTAGAGACCTTACGGAAGCTAACTTTATCCCGCTTGATGCGTATTTTATGCCTGTAAAAAAAGCTGTTTATGAAATAGAAAACATGCTTGTGGAAGATAATCCAAACTATGAAAAACTAATATTTACGGTTGAGACTGACGGTCAAACTGAAGCTGAAACCGTATTTAGAGAAGCCGTCAAAACTCTTTATGAACAACTAAGCATATTTAATAAAGAGCTTTCTATTTCTGGTGGCGTAGCCGTTTCAGGTTCTTCGGCAAAAAGCGAAAACGACGGTGAGCTTAAAAAACTTCTAACAAGTATCGATGATCTGAACCTCTCCGCTAGAAGCCACAATTGTCTTACAAGAGCCTCTGTGAAATATCTAGGCGACCTTGTGTTGATGAACGAAAAAGAACTTGCGGAAGTAAGAAATCTGGGTAAAAAATCTCTCGATGAGATAAAAGATAAGATGGAAGAGATGGGTTATCCTGTTGGAACCGAACTTCCTGAAGAGCTTCTCAGCGCTTTAAAAGCGAAGCTAGCACAACTAAAGGATAGATAATGAGACATAGAGTAGCACATAGAAAACTCGGTAGAACAACGTCTCACAGACTTGCTCTACTAAAAAACCTTGCAATATCACTTATACAATATGAAAAAATAGAGACGACTCTACCAAAAGCAAAAGAGTTGAAACCTTATTTCGACAAACTTGTAACAAAAGCAAAAAAAGGTGACCTAAACGCTCATAGAGCAGTTTTTGCCCTATTGCAAGATAAAGAATCTACAAAAAAACTAATAAACGAACTTGTTCCGGCTCTAAACGGTAGAACAAGCGGCTATACAAGCATCGTAAAAACAGGCCAAAGAAGAGGCGACGCCGCCCAAATGGCAACTCTTGAAATAATCAAGGGTTAATAAAATATCTACGGCCGTCTTTGTGGCGGCCTTTTCTACTTCCGTTAAACGACTTTTAAGCGCTAAACAAATACATTACACCAAAAACTTACAAGGTTTACCAATGTCTATACCGTTCACAGACGAAGAGCTATTGCCGGCCGTAGAGCGATGCATTGCCAAGATAGAACCTATGCTGGCGCTTGACGGCGGAAGTATTAAACTAATAACAGTCAAAGATCATGTCGTATATGTGCAGCTGCAAGGTGCATGCATAGGATGTCCTAGCAGCAAAAATACGCTAAAATACGGCGTAGAGAAAAAAATTAAAGAAGATATTCACCAAGAGCTATCAGTTGTAAATGTGCCTATGGGCGCTGAACAGAATTTGGAAGAATTTATTAGAGGTCTGCAAAGATAACTATGAAAAAAAGAGTTTTCAAAAAACATCTAGAGAGTGCCGAGAAGTACTTTATAGCCAAAAATTACGAAAAGGCGCTCTTTGAATATTCTTTGGCTAGACACGAAAACCCAGATAGCAAGGATGTCAAGATAGGTATTTTGCTTTGCGATTTAGCCTATGAGATGGAAAATGAAGCGCACTCCCTTTTTGATTACTACATGATCGCCAAAAAAGAGAGCGCTGAGAATGCTGCAGAGTTACTAGAGAAGATTATACTCTCGATAGACGGAGCGCTTAGCGCTACGGCAGAGCTTTTGACCACTCCGCTAAAAGATAGGCTTGATTATGAAAATGCGATTTCATATGACGATTTTTTAAAGATAGTAGAAAAGAGGGGTGACTTTAAACGCGCATTTGAAGATATAATGTTTTCTACGAGAGTCGTAATATCTGAAAAAAAAGATTTTATAAGCTTTTTAGAGAGTCTTGTTGCAAACGGTTTTAACGAAATGGCAATGAATTATCTAGAGAGTGCGAGTGCGATATTTCCATCCAATAAAAAAATCAGAGATCTATTTGACAAACTAAACCGGAAAGAAACAGTTGAAGCTAAGACTCCCAAAAAAATCTAACCTATCTGTAGAGTTTATTAGCGATAATTCGTCTGAGTGCGACTCTAATACCGCCTTTTTGATTACTCCTCTCTCGGCTAAATATTTGGACGATGCGAAAGCCAGAGGGGTAAACGTCTTTGTCGGCGCAAACGAGTTAAAAGATATATTTGACCTATCGTCTATAAAAATAATAGGCATTACGGGCACCAATGGCAAGACGACTACGGCTGCGGCTATTTATTCATTGTTGCTTGATAGCGGCAAGAGGGTAGCTTTACAAGGCACAAGGGGCTTTTTTATTAACGATGAGAGGATTGAAGAGAAGTCTCTTACGACGCCTATGCAGCTAAATATTTTTGCCAATATTTTAGAAGCGATAGAGAGAGGATGTGAATACTTTGTGATGGAGGTAAGCTCACACGCTATCGCTCAAAAGCGTATAGAAGGATTATCTTTTGCGCTTAAAATTATTACGAATATTACGCAAGACCATCTCGACTTTCATAAAACATTCGAGAACTATCGTGATACAAAAAACGAGTTTTTATCTGACGAGACCCCAAAACTTATCAATATTGACGATGAGAACATAGCTTTTAACCCTAAAAATGCAAAAACGTACGGGCTCGAAAAACACGCCAACTACAAGGTTGGCGCCTACTCTTTGAACGAGGGAATTTTCGCAGTAATAGACCATGGCGGCGAAAACTGTTCGTTTCACGCTTCTATGGCGGGGGTTTTTAATATATACAACATTACTGCGGCCGTGGCGGCGGTACATATGCTCACAAACGAAAAGCTCGAAACTATTTGCGAAAACGTAGAAAACTTTGGCGGAGTAGGCGGCAGAATGGAAATTATAAGCGCCTCACCGCTTGTAGTAGTCGATTTTGCCCATACCCCTGACGGTATAGCAAAGGTGCTTGAGGCGCTAGGCGGCTCAAAAATAACCGTAGTATTCGGCGCAGGCGGCGACAGAGATAGGGGCAAGAGGCCGCTTATGGGTAAAGAGGCCGCACTTAGAGCCGCAAAACTTATAATCACGAGTGATAATCCTAGAAGCGAGGAGCCTTCCGCTATTATAGCCGATATATTGGACGGAATAGAAGATAAAAGCAAAGTATCTGTCGTCGAAGATAGATATGAGGCTATCAAAAAAGCGATATTAGAGCAAAAAGAGGATGAAATAGTCGCTATTCTCGGAAAAGGTGACGAGAGCAGCCAAATTTTCAAAGATTGCACAATACATTTTGACGACCGTGAGACGGCAAGAGAGATTTTGAAACAAAAAACCGCTACTGCTTAATATTTAAGACTTATTTTATCCCATTTAAAACCTTTCTTTTGTAAAATAACAAAAAAATAAATTAAAGGAGTCAGAAATGGCGGGCATTCCACAACCAGCATTCTATCTGTTTATGTGTCAAGTTGAGAGACCGGAAGGTTTTCCTAAAGGTTCATGTATAAAACCTCACAATAGGGATATTTTTCAGTATTTGAGTGAATCGCTAATGAGAAACGGGGTAATAGGAACAGTAGTGCCTGTTCAAAGCGGCTGTCAAAACAGATGCAACCTAGGTCCCGTGATGATGGTAGAGCCTGGACACACTATGTATGTCGGACTCACTAAAGAAAAAATTGATAAAATTATAAAAGAACATATAATCGGCGGAAACGTTGTAGAAGAGTACGTAATACCGAAAGAGATGTGGGCGGACCCTATCAGCCCTGAACAAATGAGAAAAATGGCCGGAGTCAGTTAAAAATTATGCGAATCGATATGCTTTACTCAAAAATCCATAGAGCGACAGTTACCGATGCGAACCTAAATTATGTAGGCTCCATCACTATCGACAGGGAACTTATGGATGCCGCAAAAATGAGAGTAGGGCAAAAAGTTGAGATACTAAATATCAACAACGGCGAGCGGTTTTCTACCTATGTGATAGAGGGCAAAAGAGGCAAAAGAGATATATGCCTCAACGGCGCCGCCGCCAGAAAAGTTCACGTCGGAGATAAAATAATCATCGTAGCCTACGCTTCTTTTGACGAAGAGGAACTAAAAAACTACTCTCCGGCTATTGTTATCGTGGATGATCAAAACAATATAGCCGAAATCGGAAGCGGCCTGTAATGTTCGAAGGTTTTGATTTTTCAAAACTGGGAGCCGCTTTCGAAGAGGCGCAAAAAAAAGCAAAAGAGCTTGAAGAGAAAAGCTCCAGCCTCTCTTTTACCGCAAAAAGCGGCGGCGGCCTTGTAAGCGTCACCATAAACGGTAAATTTGAAGTGCTTGATATTACTATAGACGATTCGCTTCTTGAAGATAAAGAGTCTATGCAGATACTTTTGATAAGCGCCTTTAACGACGCAGTAAAATCCGCCATAGAAAACCAGAAACATGACGCCATCTCTATGCTAGGCGGTTTCAATCCATTTGCAAAAAACGGTTAATTAGCCGTTATGTTAGAGCTTTTTGAAGAGTACCTAAAAAACAATCCCATAAAAGTAGAGTCTTTCCATCCGTCTTTCGAAGAGACGCTGAATAATATGCTTTTGGTAGGCGGTAAAAGATTTCGCCCGTTGCTCCTTTTATCAGTGGTAAACGCACTTGCGCCACAGATGCTAAAAAACTCTTTTGATGTGGCTCTCGGAGTAGAGTGCCTGCATACTTACTCATTAATTCATGACGACCTCCCTTGTATGGATAACTCTCCACTTAGACGTGGTCATCCGACGCTACATACTATCTACGGTGAAGCTGCCGCAGTTCTTGCCGGGGACGCCCTAAATACCCATGCTTTTTATCTTATTTCAAACTCTAGGCTAAGTAGCGACGTAAAAATAGAGCTCGTCAAAATACTCGGTCGAGATGGCGGAACGTACGGTATGGTGCTAGGTCAAGCCATAGATTTGTATTTTGAGCAAAAGAAACTATCTATTGACGAGCTTAGATTTTTGCATATACATAAAACAGCAAAACTGATAGCCGCTTCCCTTGTGATGGGGGCTGTTATATCTTGTGCAAAAGATGATTTGAAAGAGAAGCTGTATGATTTTGGAATCAGGCTTGGGCTTTTCTTTCAAGTCAGGGATGATTTGCTAGATGCGCTCTCCTCTGAAGAAAAAGAGGGGAAAAAAGTGCAAAACGACGGCGCCAAAAACAGTTTTGTAAATCTGCTCGGCATCGACGGCGCAAAGGCCGAGTTTGCGGCATTAAAAAAAGAGCTGCAAGCAGATATAGACTCTTTTGGCGGCAACCTATCCGTTGCGTTAAATGCGGTATGCGAAAGATATTTTAAAGAAGATTTTTGAGGAGAACTAATGCCTGGAACTAATATGCTAAAAAAAATGTCGGATACGATTAAATTCCTGGCTTGCGATATGGTACAAGCCGCAAATTCGGGGCACCCGGGAATGCCGATGGGGCTATCGGATATTATGAGCGTATTCAACTCTTTTTATAAACACAATCCTGCAAATCCAAACTGGTTAAACAGAGATAGAGTAGTTTTCTCCGGCGGACACGGCAGCTCGCTTATATATTCGCTTTTGCATCTTTGGGGATACGACGTCTCTTTAGATGATCTTAAAAGTTTTAGACAGCTAGACTCAAAAACACCGGGACATCCAGAATATGGGCATACTCCTGGAGTAGAGGTAACTACGGGGCCGCTTGGACAAGGTTTTGCTAATGCGGTTGGTTTTGCTTTTGCTTCAAAATATGCCCAACACCTACTAAATACGCCGACGGCTAAAGTAATCGACCACAAAGTCTACTGCTTTTGCGGCGACGGCGATTTGGAAGAGGGGATAAGCTATGAAGCTGCGAGTCTTGCCGGACATCATTCGCTTTCAAATCTGGTAGTCGTGTATGATAGCAACAATATTACGATAGAGGGCGAAGCGACCATCGCACTATCTGAGAATATCAGAGGAAGATTCGAGGCGCAAGGCTGGGCTGTGCTGGAAATAGACGGACATGATTTTGGACAGATAGAGGGTGCGTTTAGCGAGGCTGTCAGCGGAAAATCAGGCAAGCCGACGCTGATAATCGCAAAAACTAAAATAGCAAAAGGCGCAGCTACCATGGAAGGTTCACACCATACGCACGGAGCGCCTCTAGGCGACGATGAGATCAAAGCCTCAAAAGCGGCTGCAGGATTCGATGCGGACGCAAAATTTAACATTCCGGAAGACGTGCTGATAAGATTTAGATGTGCGAAAGAAAAGGGTGAGCTAGAAGAGAAGCTCTGGAATAAGATGCTTCTTGAGCTTCCTGAGAGAGAAAAAAACGACTATCTAAATGCGCTGCTAAATCCTGATTTTAAAGGAGTAGTATATCCTGAATTCGAAGTCGGATCAAAAGTAGCCACCAGAGACTCAAACGGCAAAATCCTAAATGCGATAGCAAAAGCGTATCCTGGTTTTATCGGCGGCAGCGCAGACCTATCTCCTTCGAATAAAACTGAGCTAAACGGACTAGGCGATTTCCCAAAAGGTAGAAATATTAGATTTGGTATCCGTGAGCATGCTATGGGTGCTATCACAAACGCTATTTCTTTATATGGACTCTTTAGACCATTTTGTGCGACGTTCTTCGTATTTTCAGACTACCTCAAGCCTGCTATTAGAGTCGCTGCGCTTATGGGGGCAAAAGAGTATTTCGTATTTACGCACGACAGTATAGGTGTCGGTGAGGACGGCCCTACGCATCAGCCGATAGAACACCTAAGCTCCCTAAGGGCGCTTCCGGGGTTTTATGTATTTAGACCTTGTGACGCAAATGAAAACGTAGCCTCTTGGAAAGTTGCTCTAGAGCTTAACGCTCCGAGCGCATTCGTGTGTTCAAGACAAGGACTTGAGGTCCTGGCTGCCAGCAAAAACGCAGATATATCAAGAGGCGGATATAAAATAGTGGACAAAACAGCTGCAAAAGTTACGCTCATGGCAAGCGGTAGCGAAGTTCATACAGCGATAGCCGCAGCAAAACTACTAGAAATTGAGGGCATTGCGACGAACGTAGTGAGCGTTCCTTGTTTTGACCTATTTGTTGAGGCTGGCAAAGAGTATCATAAATCGCTATTAGGAGATACAAAAGTCGTTGCAGTAGAAGCCGCAAGCGGACTAGAGTGGTATAGATTTGCCGATGATGTTGTATGTATGGAGAGCTTTGGAGCTAGCGGCAAAGACTCCGCACTATTTAAACATTTTGGTTTTACCGCCGAGAATGTGGCGATGAGAGCAAAAACTCTGCTAAAGTAACACTAATGCAAAATAAGTTTTGCTAAAATCAAATAAATTTATGCGTGGGGGCAAAAAGATGGCTTTAAAAGTTGCTATTAACGGTTTCGGAAGAATCGGAAGATGCGTGGCTAGAGTGATAGCTAGTAGGGATGACGTAGAGCTTGTAGCGATAAACGACCTTGCCGACATAGAAGAGCTTGCATATTTGATGAGATACGATACGGTGCACGGCAGATTCAATCAAGAAGTAGCCGTAGACGGCGGCAATCTAATAATCGGCGGTAAAAAAGTAAAAGTATTTAGCGAAAAAGACCCTGCCGCTCTTAGATTTGCGGATGCCGGAGCCGAGATTATGCTTGAGTGTACCGGGCTTTTTCTTGAAAAAGAAAAAGTGCAGTGCCATATCGATAACGGCATCAAAAAAGTGCTGTTCTCGGCTCCCGCAAAAGACGATACTCCTACCTACGTACTCGGCGTAAACGACCACGAATACAAGGGTGAAACTATCATCTCAAACGCTTCTTGTACGACAAACTGCTTAGCTCCTATGGTAAAGGTGCTTGATGACGCATACGGCATAGAAAACGGACTTATGACGACTATCCACTCCTATACAAATGATCAAGCAATCCTCGATATTATTCATAAAAAAGAGAGAAGAAGAGGTAGAGCGGGGGCTGCAAATATAATCCCTACTACTACCGGTGCGGCTAAAGCGATAGGCAAAGTACTGCCTCATCTAAAAGGCAAACTGGACGGTCTGTCTGTTAGGGTGCCGACTCCGGACGTATCAATGACTGATCTATCGGCTACGCTAAAAAAAGCGGCAAGCGTCGAAGAGATAAACGAACTGTTTAGGGCTGCTGCAAAAGGCGCATTCAAAAATATCATTACAGTAGATGAGGAAAAAAGAGTCTCTATGGATTTTAGAACCGATCCGTCAAGCTGTATATTTATAACCGATACCACAAAAGTAATCGGCAACAACATCAAAGTAATGGCTTGGTACGACAACGAGTGGGGATATTCAAATAGACTTGTAGATATGGCCGTTAGAATAGGCGCATAAATAAAACCAGCAAGCAGGGGGTTAAAGCCCCTGCTTTATCATCGCATCCGCAACCTTTCTGAATCCGGCTATATTTGCGCCCATTTTGAGATTTTTAGCATCGCCGAACTCTTTTGCCGTCTCTTTGCTTACCGTAAATATATTTTGCATTATCTTTTGCAGTTTAGCATCCACCTCCTCAAACGAAGAGCGCAAAAATATCGCGTCTTGCCCCATCTCTAGACCGCTTACGGCTACGCCTCCTGCGTTTGCTGCTTTTGAGGGCGCATACGGTATGCCAGATTCTATCAATAAATCGGCCGCTTCGTTTGAGAGCGGCATGTTCGCGCCTTCTATGACGGCTTTGACGCCGTTTTTTATCATGGTTTTAGCGCCGTCTAAATCCACTTCGTTTTGCGTGGCACAGAAAAATGCATAGTCACAAGCTATTCCAGTTATTTTTTTATCCGCACAAAACTCGGCCTCTTTTGATTTCGAATATTTTGCAAGAGAGCCTCTATCTACCTCTTTTATCTGCTTAATTAGCCCTACGTCTACTCCGTTTTTGTCGATAAGTACGCCACTCCTATCAGAGCAGGCTATGACCTTCGCTCCTAGCGATATGAGTTTTTCCATCGTATAGATAGCGACGTTACCGCTGCCGCTGACTATACAGCTTTTGCCTTCAAATCCAAGCCCGTAGCTTTCAAGCATGGCTTTCGCGAAATATACTGCGCCGTATCCAGTGGCCTCTCGTCTTGCGAAGCTGCCGCCAAAAAGAGGGGATTTGCCAGTAAGCGCCCCGTCGAATCTGTTTACAATTTTTTTGTATTCGCCAAACATATAGCCTATCTCTCTCTCGCCAACCCCTATATCTCCGGCAGGGATGTCCGTGTGGGCTCCTATGTACGGCGCAAGAGCTTTTATGAAAGCTTGGCAAAAACGCATTATTTCTCGCTCAGACTTGCCTTTGGGGTTAAAATCACTACCGCCCTTGGCTCCGCCTAGCATAAGTCCGGTGAGTGCATTTTTGAAGGCCTGTTCGAACCCTAAAAACTTTAGAGCCGACAAACTAATACCGCTTTCAAACCTTAGCCCGCCTTTGTATGGGCCAAGGGCGGAGCTAAACTGTACTCTGATTCCCTGGTTTATCTCTATCTCTCCGTCGTCTTTTTCCCATACGACGCGAAATTTTATGATTTTTTCAGGCTCCACTATCCGTTCTAATATTCGATGTTTTTCATATCTATTATCTCTTTCAAGCAGCAAAGATATTGAGCCGAAAACTTCTGCGACCGCTTGGATGAATTCAGGTTGATGATAGTATTTGGAGTTTAAATCTTCTAAAACTTTTTGAATGTACATTTATATATTCCTCATTTGGCGTGCAAAAGAATATACATATTAAGCGTTTAAAATCTCCTCTTTTTTTGATTTTTTTAGCTCTTTGCACTCCTCTTTTGATACTACCGCTTCTTTTTCAAGCTCAAACCATGTGTCGTTCATATTTATATCAATGCACGGCGGCGCAAACTCGATGCTTTGGCTTAAAGCCTGGGCCTTGTCAGGGCATACCCTGACGCACTCGCCGCAGTATATGCAAAGATATGGATTGTAGTGGTATGTGTAGTTAAAACTGCTCCTATCTTGCGTGAAGAGTATGGCGCCGGGAGGGCACACCTCTTCGCATCGCAGACACCAGATGCATTTTGGCTCTTCAAAGAGTATGAGCCCTCTGGCTTCGCCGTTTTTTGGAGCCTTTACGAGAGGATAATTTATCGTCGCTGGTTTTGAAAAAAGGTTTTTTATGGCATTAAGGATGGATTTGATCATCTTCTTACCTCGCCGTGCACGACAAGCAAGGATCAAAAGAGGCTATTATCGCTGGAGCGTCGGCGTAGTTTTGACCTTTTAGCGCCTCTATCATTGCCGGTACGGAGCCAAACGTCGGCGTTTTTATTCTGACCCTGTCTAGATACTGACCTTTTGACGCCTTGACGTAATAAAAGCACTCTCCCCTCGGCGCCTCGACTCTCATATAACTTTCGCCTTGTGGGCTTCCTCGCACCTTTGAAGCTATATCCCCCTCCGGCAGTCCATCCAAAGCTCTCTCGATAAGCCCGATACTCTCGAATATCTCTTTTAGGCGCACCATATTTCTTGCATGTATATCGCCGCCTTCAAGAACCACGCTTTTAAATCCAAGTTCAGAGTATGGCAGATAGTCGGATTCGCCTCTTACGTCGAACTCTACGCCGCTAGCCCTAGCAAGAGGTCCTAATACTGAGTTTTTAAGGGCGCTCTCTTTTGTTATAACACCGACCCCTTTGTATTTTAGTGAGAGACTCCAGTTGTTTAAAAACAGCTCCTCGATTTCAAAGAGTTTTTGTTTTAAGATTGAAAGCCTTTGTCTTATAGAGCTCTCTATTTCACCGCTCATATCCTTATTGACTCCGCCGATGCAGACGTAATCAAACTGCACACGGTTGCCAGTCATTATCTCTTGAGCCTCCATGACTAGTTCCCTGTCTTTCATCGTCCTCATAAAGAGCGCCTCAAAACCGGCATTTTCGGCCGTATGCGCAAGACACAAAAGATGAGAGTGTACACGGTCTAGTTCGTTTGCAATGATGCGCAGATAAGAGGCGCGTTTTGGTACTTCAAGTTTCAGCAGTTCCTCTATCGCTAGAGTGTAGCATGTGGAGTAGATAATAGCGCA
>JAEMQC010000078.1:10582-26869 GCA_022758985.1 Campylobacteraceae bacterium | reverse complement strand
GTAAAAAAGGTATTGTTTTTAGCTCTGAGCCTGTGCTTGCACTCTCTTTGAGAAAAAACAAAAATAGTACTAGAGCTACTAAAAGCGGCATGAGATTAGAGGCGCTGATGGGAAATAAAATTAGTGAAAAGTTTGTCGCAGGCATTTGAGGGCAGTTTCTTATTCCGTCCTCTCTTTGACGGCAGTTGCGGCTTCGTTTACTTTTTTCTTTGTCCAGTCCACGGCTTTTGATGTATCCTCCTTGACCCCTTTGACAGTAGCAGAACAGCCAAAAAATATAAAAGCCAAGAAGAAAGAAAATAAGTATCTCACGGTTTACTTCTTAAGCTGGTTTACAATGCCGAGCATCTCATCGGAGGTTAAAATAGCTTTTGAATTTGCCTCGTAAGCTCTCTGACCAGTAATAAGGTCGGTCATTTCTTCGACAAGCTGCACGTTACTCATCTCAACAAAGCCTTGTCTCAGGCCGCCCCTACCCTCTAGCCCCGGTACGCCTACTATCGCATCGCCGGAAGCCGTAGTGTTGACATAGTTATTATCTCCGAGAGCATGTAGACCGGCCGGATTTATAAACGTAGCGATCTCTATCTGTCCTATTTGTTGAAGCGCCGTTTGGCCAGGCTGCAAAACGCTTACCGTACCGTCCGGAGCTATAGACACCTTTGTGGCGTCCGCCGGGATAACCATCTGCGGAATAAGCGGATAGCCGTCTGAAGTTACGACCGTACCGTTACCGTCAACCTTGAAAGAACCGTTTCTGGTATAGGCGGTAGTACCGTCCGGCATTTGGATTTGAAAAAAACCGTTGCCGGAGATTACCATATCAAGGTCGTTTCCGGTCTCTTTAAAATTTCCTTGTGTAAACATCTTTTGAATACTTGTGGGCCTAACGCCAAGACCGATATCCATACCGGTAGGCGACATCGTAGTACTTGACGTAGCAGCGCCCGCATACTGCATCGTTTGATACAAAAGGTCGGCAAATTCGGCTCTTCCTTTTTTATAGCCTATAGTATTTACGTTTGCTATGTTGTTTGACGTAACGTCTATTTGCGTCTGCTGTGCTATCATTCCGGTAGCCGCAGTATAGAGTGATCTCATCATGTTTTATCCTTAGCCTCTTACGTTTCCGAGTTTATTTATAGCGTCCATATTCAAATCATTCATCTGCGAATCCATAACCTTCTGATACATCCCAACGAGCCTGTTTGTCTCGATAAGAGCTGTCATCTCAAGTACAGCATTTATATTGCTTTTTTCTACATATCCTTGCATTAATGCGTTCGTATCCGTAGAAAGCAAACCTTGTTGTGCATTTGAATAGAGGTTTTGGCCCTCTTTTTTTAGCGTTTTTAGGTTTTCAAACTTTGTAATCAAAAACTGCGCATCGGCCTCTTGGTTTAGCGCCTGCCCTGCAATCTTAAAATGTATACCGCCGTCACTATCCGCTATTATTTCGGCGCCCTCCGGCACGTTAATATAGTTTTTTGCCTCAAAGTAGTTTGACGGCAATACAGGATACCCCTCTTTCGTCGTAAGCCTACCCTCTGCATCCACAGTGAACGAACCATCCCTTGTGTATCTAACGCCGCTTGGAGTCTCTACTGCAAAAAAAAGATCCCCCTGTTTTAGCGCAAAATCAAGCGCATTGCCTGTTTTTGCCATAGAGCCGAGGTCAAAATTTGTATACTCTTCCACTATATGAGGGACGTTATTTAGCGCCCTATTTAGAAATTTTGCGGCAGGTTTTGTATGGTTATTGATAGGAAGCTCGTCCCTCATCTCTTGAAAGAGCCTCTTAAAGTCGCCTATTACGACGTCGTCTCTTTTAAAGCCATTGGTATTTAGGTTTGCAAGATTGTTCGTAACCACATTTAGCCTATTAAACTGTGTTACCATTCCCCCTGCGGCATCGTAAAACCCGTTTTGCATATAGCCTCTTTAGTTTTTTTGACAGAAGCAGAGCAAAAGCCATTCCAAAAACAACATACAAAGAATTAAACTTTTTTTGTATATAATCGCCCTTCGCTATAAATAAAATAGATATAAAAATCTCCAACAAAATCACTCGCTAGAGGGAAGCCAAAGTGTCTGCAAAATCTACAGCAAATCAACTAGAAGATCTTTTTAAAGAGAATAAAAACGAAACGCTAACATACGAAAAAATAGTCGAAGCGCTAGACAAACTGCCTACATTGGCAGTAGCAAAAAAAGTAGCCGATTTGGCAAAAAAGAATAAGGTTTCGCTACGTTCGTCCGCAGAAGCCGCAAAGCTGATGAATATTGCCGATGCAGAGAAAAACAAAGAGGCATTTTTGCAGATGAAAAGCGAAATGCAGCCCGATATGATGGATTTCACAAAAGATAAAGAGCTTCTTGAGTGGTCCAGATCGGATAGCCCAGTAAGGATGTACCTTAGAGAAATGGGTCAGATACCGCTTCTTACAAAAGAGGAAGAGGTGGAGCTATCTATCAAAATAGAGCAAGGCGAGGATATGATCCTCGACTCCATCTGTTCGGTCGGCTACCTAATCCAATTCATTCTAAACTATAAAGACGCTCTTATTAATAGAGAGCGAAGAGTTAAGGAGCTATTTAAAAGCTTCGGCGAAGAAGAGGAAGAAGAGGAAGAAGAAGCCGAGTATGAAGACGAAGGTGAAATAGAAGGAGAAGAGGCGGAAGATAATAAAGCCATCTCCAAAAAAGATCAAAAAAGAGTCGAAAAAGTACTTGAAGCTTTTAAAAGCCTTGAAAAAGCCAAAAAAGAGTGGGAAAAAACAAATAAATTTGAGATTACAGGCGACCCTATGGCGCCTGAAAACCTACTAAACATTCTTATTAATGCGTACAAAAAAAGAATGGTCAAAGAGGCGCTCCTTGAACTAGGACCGACCTCAAAGCTAATTAACGAGCTTGTCCGCGCCATGGAAACAAGCTTAAAAAGCGAAGGCGACTTCGATAAAGAGCTAAAAAAACTAGAATATAGGCTACCTCTCTTTAACGATCAGCTAAAAGAGAAGCATAAAAAAATACTTGACAATATCGTTAACATGTCAAAAGAAGAGATAGCTGCAAGCGTACCAGAGCAAACGATGGTAAGCACATATATGGAGATAAAAAAGCTATTTGAGAACTTCGAGGCCGGAAAAGAGAGCTTTAATATGCAGCCAGAAGAGCTAAAAGAGGTTTTGGAGCAGATCAAAAGAGGTAAAAAAATCTCCGATGAAGCAAAAACCAGAATGGCAAAATCAAACCTAAGACTTGTTGTGTCTATCGCAAAAAGATATACAAACAGAGGCTTACCGTTTTTGGACCTCATCCAAGAGGGCAACATAGGTCTCATGAAAGCAGTCGATAAGTTTGAGTACAAAAAGGGATATAAATTCTCCACTTATGCCACATGGTGGATTAGGCAGGCTATTAGCCGCTCTATTGCAGATCAAGCTAGAACCATTCGTATCCCTATTCATATGATAGAGTCTATCAATAGAATCAACAAAGTAATCAGAAAACACGTACAAGAGACTGGGCAAGAGCCGGATGTCGATACAATAGCCGAGGAGGTACAGCTATCCGTAGAAAAGGTAAAAAATATCATCAAAATCACAAAAGAACCGATAAGCCTTGAAGCGCCTATAGGTAACGAAGACGACGGAAAATTTGGCGATTTCGTAGAAGATAGAACCTCTGTTAGCCCAATGGATAGCGTCATGAAACAAGACCTAAAAGAGCAGATAGATAACGTACTCGAACAACTCTCGGATAGAGAAAGAGCGGTTATTAAAATGAGGTTTGGCCTACTTGACGACGAATCCGATAGAACACTCGAAGAGATAGGCAAAGAGCTTAGCGTAACAAGAGAGAGAGTAAGACAGATAGAGTCAAGCGCAATCAAAAAACTAAAACACCCGAAAGTCGGTCGCGCACTAAAAAGCTACATAGAAAACTAAAAGCCGAATTAACTTTCGGCTTTCTTCCTTTTAAACACTTTCAAAACTACAGACACAATCCATCTAAGCACGGCAACCACGACATAAACCCCGAAGCTCCATGCAAAAGGGTGAATAAGCTGATATGGACTCTCTACCATGCTTATGCGTTCCGGATGCATGAGCAACGATAAAGCCACTAGTATACCTATATAGATAAGAAGTTCTTTTTTTAGCGCTTTAATCAAAACTCTCTCCTAAAAAACAGTATAAAAACCAATGCAGATAACGGCAACACGGCTATGCCCTACAAAAAGGCTCCGATGTTAAGCAATCCATTGTTTGAAAAATACAAAAAAACGAGTACGAAAATGGCATAAGAGATAAGTCTAAACGGAAATAGCCACCCTTTGTATGTTTTTAAGAGTACGGCGGTTTTAGATAGCTTCTCTTCGCCTTCCACCTCTTCTTCATCGTCATCTTTTGGCTGCTCACTTTGCCTGGAGGCAAAAATCAGACGCTTGTATCCGATAAAAGAGGATAGTGCCACCAGAGAAAATGCAACGAACGATGCCGAGAAGTTGGATATTCCGCACACTCCCCAAACTGCAAAGCTAATTAGAAAAAAGACGGCAAATACGACCGCCGTTATTTTTGCTATTATCACTCTTTGCCGCTTCTTTGATATCTAGGGTCTTTTGCGAGCTCGTCAAGGAGCGCTTTTTGTTTTTTATATGCCTTGTATACATTATTCACGGCCGCGCCGACCCCCCAGAACACACCGAGCCAAAGTAGCCACGGCTGACCAAATAGCGCTTTTAATCCAAAACCTATACCTACGCCTATAAGTATAGCGACGCCTATCGAAATACCTAGAGATAGCTGGTCTAGCCCCTCTATCTTCTTTTTATGTTTCGGCTCGTTGTTTTCCACTTTTTATCCTTTCAGGGCTTTAAAGGAGTCTTTTGCGGCTTCAAGCGTCATATTGACGGTCTCATCGTTCATTACCGCGCACATAAACCATGCTTCAAACTGACTAGGCGCAAGATATATACCGCGACTTAACATCTCACCGTGAAATTTGCCGAAAAACGCGGTATCCGACGTCAAAGCGTCCGCAAACGAAGAGACCGGCTTATCGTTAAAGAAAAATCCAAACATCGTCCCGGCATATCCTGTTTGAAGCGGCGTGTCATAAGAAGCGGCTATCTCTTTTAGTCCCGCCGTCAGCTTATGCGCCAACGCACCGAGTCTATCGTAAAGTCCGGTATCTTTTTTTAGCTTTGATATTTGAGCAAGACCTGCCGCCATAGCAACCGGATTTCCGCTAAGTGTTCCGGCCTGATACACGGCTCCAAGAGGGCTTAGGATTTGCATAATCTCTTTTTTGCCGCCAAACGCCGCGCACGGCATACCAGCGCCGATTACCTTACCGAATGTCGCCATATCAGGGCGCACGCTCGTAAAGCCGAGAGAGCCCGTAAGAGAAGCCCTAAAGCCGCTCATTACCTCATCAAAAATAAGAAGCGCGCCGTGCTTGTCGCAAAGTTCTCTTAGGCCTTTCAAAAACTCTTCCGTCGCAGGAACAAATCCCATATTTCCGGCTATCGGTTCTATAATTACGCAAGCTATGTCGCTTGACGCCTCAAAACATCTTTTTGCACTCTCCAGATCATTGTATTCGGCCAAATGCGTATGCTTCGTAACGTCTGCCGGAACGCCTGGGCTAGAAGGGGAGCCAAATGTCGTAGCTCCGCTCCCCGCTTGAACGAGAAGACTATCGGAGTGACCGTGATAGCATCCTTTGAATTTTACGATACCGTTTTTACCGGTATAGCCTCTGGCTACACGGATAGCGCTCATTACGGCTTCGGTACCGCTGCTTACAAATCTGACCATTTCTACCGGATCGTATATGCTTATTATTTCGTTTGCGAGTAGCGTCTCCGCCTCTGTTGGCGCACCGTAGCTTACGCCGCCTCTTACTGCGGCGATTATCGCATCTTCTATCTCTTTGTCGCAGTGGCCGAAAATAAGCGGTCCCCAGCTTTGTATATAATCAAGATATCTATTACCGTCAATATCTACCATGTAGGCGCCCTCGCCTTTTGCGATAAAAGGAGGCGTTCCGCCTACGCTTTTAAAAGCCCTAACAGGCGAATTTACGCCCCCCGGAATAACTTTTTTTGCCTCTTCGTAAGCCGCTATGCTTTTGTCATGCGTCATTTTCAAAAAACCTTTGCTAATATCTGTTTAATTTTCGATTATACAACAACAGGAATTAACGCTATGATAGTAGATGATACGCTTTTGACCAAACTAGAAAAACTCTCTAGCCTTGAAATAAAAGAGGAACAAAGGCACGAGATAAAATCACAAATAGAAAATATTATTACGTTTGTAGATAGCCTCTCCGAGCTTGACGACAGGCTTGAGGGAATAGAGTTTCCAAGAGTAGATAAAAGCCTGCCGCTAAGAGCGGACGAACCTTCAAAAAATGACGCAATAGATATGATAATAGCAAATGCTCCAAAAAGCGAAGAGAACTTCTTTGTGGTGCCTAAAATCATAGAATAAAAGGAGTCCCCCTTGTCTTTGACGCTAGATAAAATACTTCAAACCGTTACCACCTACAAAGCCTCCGACTTGCACCTTCTAGCTGGTACGGAGCCGCAAATAAGAATAGCCGGAAAACTAGTTCCATTAGATCTTGAAAGACTAGACCCAGCGGCAATCCAATCGCTTTGTTACTCGGTAATAAACGACAATCAAAAAAAATTGTTCGAAGAAAACAAAGAGCTAGACTTCACCTTTTCGCTAAAGGGAGTCGGCAGATTTAGGGCTAACTACTACTTTCAAAGAGGCTCCGTAGCGGCTGCTTTTAGGATAATTCCGGAGCGGATTCCAACTCTTGAGGACCTAAACGCTCCGGCTATATTCTATGAGCTTACCCAAAAAGAAAAAGGACTAATCCTGGTAACGGGTCCCACCGGAAGCGGTAAATCGACGACGCTAGCCGCCATGATAAACGAGATAAACAGGTCGGAGAGGAAACATATCATAACGATAGAAGACCCTATCGAATTTCACCACGAGCACATAAACTCGGTCATATCTCAAAGAAACGTCGGCGAGGATACCAAGAGTTTCTCGTCTGCGCTAAAGTATGCCATGAGGGAAGACCCGGACGTCATCCTAGTCGGTGAAATGAGAGACGTGGAGACTATACGCGCCGCCGTAACGGCCGCAGAAACCGGGCATCTAGTATTCGCCACCGTACACACAAACTCCGCAACCCAGACAATAAATAGGATAATCAACGTCTTTCCGGCAGAAGAGCAGGCAATCATCAGAACCCAGCTATCTATGAGCTTGTCTGCGGTAGTTTCGCAGACGCTTGTTCCAAAAATAGAGGGCGGACGGGTTGCTGCACACGAAATACTCATAAACAATCCGGCGATCGCAAATCTCATCAGAGAGGACAAGGTCCATCAAATATACTCGCAACTGCAACTAGGACAGAGTAAAACTGGAATGCAGACGCTATCGCAGGTTTTGGTAGATTTGGTTAAATCAAGAGTAGTTGCAAAAGAGGATGCTCTTAGATTTGCCACAAATAAAGAAGAGGTGGAAAGATCGCTTGGAGGCTCCGGTGGAGGAGTTATCGGCGGAGGGCTTTAGCCCCTTGCGCCTTCTAACTTATACTTTCTGAGCCTGTGACGCCCACGCTCTTTGATCCCAAGGGTCAAGATTTTTGATTTTTTTCATGAAGTAGTCGAAATCGCTAGGCAGCAACGCTTGCTCACCATCAGACAGGGCGCATTTTGGATTTGGATGAACTTCAATATTAAAGCCGTCAGCTCCGGCAGCCATTCCCGCATATCCAAGAGCCATTACATACTCTCTTTTACCTGCCGCATGGCTAGGGTCTACTATAACAGGCAGATGCGTCAAAGTCTTTAGAAGCGGCACTTGAGCGACATCCATAGCATTTCTAAGCGCCGTTTCATATCCTCTCGTACCTCTAAGACAGAGCATTACGTCTTTTAGCCCCTCGCTCATAAGATACTCGGCACTCATAAGATGCTCTTGTACCGTGCTGGCTATGCCGTTTTTAAGAAGTACCGGCATACCAAGTTTGCCGACCTCTTTTAGAAGTGAGAAGTTTTGCATATTTCTAGCGCCAAGTTGTATGACGTCTGCGTATTTGCAGATAACGTCTATATCTTTTTCACTCATAAGCTCAGTTACTATCGGGAGACCCGTCTCGTCTCTTGCGTCGGCAAGCATTTTAAGAGCCTCTTCCCCGCCGCCTTGGAACGTATAAGGGCTTGTTCTAGGCTTGAACGCACCGCCTCTTAGCATATTCGCCCCCGCAGCCTTGACCGCCCTAGCTATCTCTATAAGCGTCTCATACGTGTCCACTGAGCATGGTCCAGCCATATATGCTTTGTACCCGCCGCCGACTTTAACGCCTCTTACGTCAATAATAGTATCGTCCGGATGAAAATGTCTGCTTGCGAGTTTGTACGGGGCGGACACCTCAAGTACCTTTTCTACGCCGTCAAGAGCGCTCAGCGGTCTGCCGGCCAGATCTCTTTTGTCGCCTATAATTCCAATGATAGTTTGTTCGTCACCCATAGTAACGCTGACTTTATGTCCCCAGCTCTCTATTTGTGCGGCTGCCGACTCTATCTGTTCTTTTGTGGCCTCAGGGCTCATTACTAGTATCAAACGATATCCTTTACCTTTAAAAATGATAAAAATTTCAAATATGTTATCCAAATAAGACAAAAATTAACTTTAAATGCCTATAATGCTAACGGTAATAAAGGGATTTATATATGCAAAGCCTCAAAGAGTTGGAAAATTTTTTTGAAAAGTTTCCAGTCAGTAGAGAAGATATAATAGCGTTTTCCAAAAAAATAGGTTTTGGCAATCTGCAAAACGAGACAGCAATAGAGTTTTTAAAATCTTGTGGAATGCCTATAGAAGAAGACGATAACGGACAATTTATTCTCAAAACCTCCAAAACAAATATAGAAGATACGGTATTTTGTTTCGTAGATATAGAGACTAACGGCTCAAATCCGAGAAATTCGCAAGTCATAGAGATAGGCGCCATAAAATACAAAAACGGCGAATACCTAGATTCGTTCGAAGAGCTAATATACGCCGAAAGACTGCCTCAAAACATAGCCGAAATAACTAAGCTGACGCTAGATGAACTAAAAAACGCAAAAAAAGAGAGAGAAGTGCTAACAAGCTTCAAAGAGTTTCTCGGAAACTCCGTATTTTGCGCTCATAGCGCCGATTTTGACTTCAGTTTCCTCTCAAAAAGCTTTCAAAAATATAATTTAGGGCCGATACTAAATAGGAAGATATGCACGCTGGATTTAGCCAAAAAAACGCTAAAAGCTTCTAAATACGGCTTAAAAACGCTAAAAGAAGAGCTTGGGCTTGGTGATGATATCCATCATAGAGCGTTGCCGGACGCCAAAAGCTCCGCTTTTGTTTTTGAAGCAGGGCTTAAGAATATGACACAACAGCCCCAATCGGTAGATAGTCTTATAAAATTCGTCAAAACCAAAGAGATAAAACAAAAAGAAGTAGAGGAGCTTACCGATGTGTGAACTATATATTCTGCTTGCTTTCGGACTCGGACTGTTTAGCGGTTGGTTCGCAAATTTCTTATTGTCTGGCAAATACATAGAGAAGGCGCTTGACGAACACTACTCAAAAGAGAAAAAAGAGGAGATACGCCAAAGCGTCCGCGCCGAACACAGAAAATTTAAACTCTCTACTGCGATTTGGGTAATAGCGCTCTTTGCAGTTTTTATGGCGCTTGTCTATAAAATGATGCAAAATCCGCCTAGAAATGAGGCCGCAGAGGCCATTGAAAAAGCAGATAATGCACAGGTATTCGATAGCCTTGTCGGCTCAATGAGGGATTTTTTAAGGAAGTGAGTTTTGAGCGGTCGGCGTTTTTAAAAACCCGTCGCTACCCATTTTTAAAACTATATCTCTAAATACTGGTACGGCCGTCATTGAAGCAAAATGTGCTTTTTTAGGATCTATCGCCAAAACGCCTATCGTGTATTTGGAGTGTCCGTCGTTTGCAAACCCGAAAAATGAACTATTGAAATTTCTAGCGTATACGCCGTTTTTTGCAATATGTGCCGTTCCAGTTTTGCCGCCTACCTCTATTCCGTCTATTCTAGCGGCAACACCAGTTCCTTTTTCGACGACTTTTTTTAAGATAGCTTTCATTTTTGCGGCCGTAGCCTGAGTTATTACCTGCCTCACCTCATCCGGGGCTATCTTCTGCTCAAATCCATCTGTATATATTTTATCTGCAATTTTAGGAGTTACATAAACACCCTCATTATTAAATACATTGTATGCCGCCATTATCTGTGCAAAATTTGCCCTCATACCATAGCCATAAGAGACGGTAGCCTTATATATCTCTGTAGAAAGAGCGCTTTTAGCCGGAAGGTCGCCTTTTAGCTCGTATGAAATATCTATATTGCTTTTTTTACCAAAACCGAAGTTTTTAAGCCCTTCTATATATTCGCTAGCTTCTAGTCTTTGAGCTATTTGGGCCATTACGATATTGCTTGAAAATACGATTCCATCCTCTGCGGTCATGGAAGCGGCCTTGTGTTCGTCCGTTATCACCTTGTTTGCGACTCTCATTTGACCGTTATGCCCATTTATAATTTCAAACTGATTTAGCTTCCCTTTTTCAAGCAATATTGAAAAAACAATCGGTTTTATAGTGGAGCCGGGCTCATACACATATTGCACCGCATCAACCTTCATTGCCCCCACGCTATCTTTTGTAAGATTATAAGGTATATATCTATTTGAGGAGGCAAGCGCAAGCACTTTTCCGGTAGAGCTCTCCATTACGGATGCCAAAATCTCTTCTGTTCCGAGTTCTTTTTGGTATCTATCCAATATCTGCTCAAGCTGCTTTTGAAGTTTGAAATTAATATTTAGCTTTACGTTAAATCCGTCACTTCTAAGGCTTCTGTCAAGCTTTCTGTTTAGAATTAGATTTCCGCCTACGTCCTTAAAGCCTTGCATATAGCCAGCGCGCTCGGGAGATAGATATTTGTCGTAGTAGTGCTCAAGTCCGGTTAGACCCTGCATATCTTCCAGCTTCACATATCCGAGAACAGGCTGAAGCAGTTCGCCATAAGAGTAGTTTCTTAAAAATTCGTTCTCAAACACCTCAAGACCGTACCTGAAATATTTACTACCAACTTTTTTTGGCGTAAATATCTTCATCTTGTCAAGGCTTGCGGAAAGCTGTCTAAAGTTTCTAGCCGCCCTACCATCTATGCTATCGAGCAAAATGACTCTTTTATCTCCGACAAGCATAGCTCTAAGCTCTTTTTCAGGCATATCCGAATATATGCAAAACAGTTTGACAAATAGCTCAAACTGTTCTGGCTTTATATTTTCCGGATTGACGGCAACGGAGTATGTTTTCTGGCTTATTGCAGCTTTAAATCCGTCAGCAGAGACTATTTCGCCTCGAAGCGGACTATCTATCTCTTTTTTGATGGCGTTTGTTTGAAATCTATCGGATGTAGCGATATCAAATACCCTGGCTAGGAATATTAAAAAACCAAGGAAAAAAATAACGAAAAGGCCGAGAATTTTACTTGCTTTTGAATTCACGAGCGACCTACAAACCCAAAATTACATTTGGGTTCTAGAAATCTCTTTGTATGCAGAAATTGCCTTGTTTCTTACTTCAAGCATCATCTTCATTGAAAGCTCGGCTTTATTAATAGCTATAGCGGCCTGATGAAGATCCTTTACATCCCCAGTCGCTAAATCGGTCATCGCTTTTTCAGAGTTTATTTGCTCTTCATTGGTAGAATCTAGCGCTTTTTTAAGGGCTTCTGAAAACGACAGACCGCTCGAGTCTTCTACTTTCTGTGTAGTTTTTGCGCCAATCGTCGGCTCAATAATATTACCGACTTTTTTAAGTAAATCCGCCATTTTAAACTCCTAAGCCTAGCCTCTTAAAATCTCTATGGCGCTTGTAGCCATTGTCTTAACGCTTTGGAAAGCCGCTACGTTTGCCTGATAAGCCCTTGTCGCTTCTATAAGATCGGACATTTCGACGACAGGATTAATATTTGGGTATGCCACATACCCCTGTTCGTTTGCGTCCGGGTGATTTGGCTCATATTTTAGCACAGGTTTACTGTCATCCCTTACTACTTTGTCAACAACTACGCTCATAATAGGCGGCTTAGAAGTATCGTTTAACCCTATCTTCTCATCTAGAGGATTTTCATACTTATGAAATTTTGAATTTTTTTCTAGCTCGTCGTTGTAGTATTTATCGAAATTTACCGCTTTAAAAACTGCACTTTGCTTTCTATAGGGGCCGCCTTCATCGGTTCTAGTCGTGTTTGCGTTTGCTATATTGGAGCTGATCAGGTTTAGCCTAAATCTCTGTGCCGAGAGGCCGTAGCCGCTAATATCAAAAGAGCTTAAAAAAGACATATCCTAATCCTTATTGCAAACTTCTGCTAGCATCTAGCACGGAGCTAAATATCGCAGAGTTTTTCTTATATGCATTAACAAGCGCGCTGTACATAGTCGAGTTTTTATTCATTTCGCTCATCTCTACGTCTAAATCTACGCTGTTTCCGTCGTTTCTAGCCATGTGACCATCCCTATAAAACATGGTCGGCTGCACTCTACCGCTAGAGTCAATTGGATCCATGTGCATTGGAGCCGTTTTTGCCATCTCAAGCACCGGCTCTTTTTGCCCGAACATCTTGTTGGCCTCTTTTTTCAAAATATCCTCAAAAGCTATATCTCTTGGTCTATAGTATGGCGTATCGACATTTGCTATATTGCCAGAGATCATATCTTGTCTGACGGCTCTCGCATTTAGCGCCGATTGGACAAACTCGCCAGCCTGACTGACCGAAAAAGGAGCTTTGAACATCTTTTTGAAACCTTTTAGAATTTTGTTAATTGAAGCAAAGATTATTCCAGTTTTAATAGTTTTGGGGCTTAATTTTATAAGTGGGTGTTGGTTAAAATGGTACTAAAAAAGTCGATTTCTTGATGGCAGATAAAAAGCTTTTCACCATTACCGTAGCGGCAATAATAATAGGGGTAATATTCTCTTACTCGCTATCCGTATACCTATCCATACAAGACCCTATTCGAATATCATTTTTACTAAAACAGTTTTTTGCGGCAGTTATCGGCATATTAATTATGGGCGCTCTCTCAAAAATGAATCCTGATACGGCTATCAAAAAAATAGGAATGTATCTATTTGTCATTTTTTTGATACTTATGGCAGCAATGCCTCTGCTACCGTCATCGATAGTTCCGACTATCAACGGCGCCAAAAGATGGATAAATCTAGGAATCATAAACCTATCTCCGGTAGAGTTTTTTAAAATAGGTTTTATCTACTTTTTAGCATGGAGTTTTAGTAGGAAGTTTTACTACAAAAACGAACACCACACACTAATGGACGAAATAAAGATATTTTTGCCCTACGTTGCCGTACTTGCCGTCTCTTGCTTTCTTATCGTCGTCATGCAAAACGACCTCGGACAAGCAATAGTTATCTGCGCCACGCTCGCCGTAATGTTGCTTTTTGCGGGAAGCAGCTTTAGGCTCTTTCTTAGCCTCATGGTTGCTGCTGCGGTAGGCGCCATTATATTTATTGTCTATTCAAGCTATAGACTAAACAAGGTTCTTCAGTGGTGGGCAGGAATGCAAGACACTATTCTCTCAGCCATGCCGCCTTTTTTGGCAGACTATCTAAGAGTCGAGAAAAATGTCGTCGAAGAGGCTTATCAGGCCACCCAATCACTCAACGCTATACACAACGGCGGCATATTCGGACAGGGGCTTGGCAACGGCGTATTCAAGCTAGGATATGTGAGCGACATACATACCGACTTCGTTCTGGCAGGCATTATAGAGGAGTCCGGTTTTTTAGGGGCTCTCGTTATTGCATCTCTTACAATAGCTATAGTTCATAGGATTTTCAAGATAGCAAACAGAAGCGAAAATCCTGTTTTTTACCTATTTTGTATCGGTATCAGCACCATGATAAGCTTCCAATTTTTGATGAACTCTCTTGGAATAAGCGGTGTTATGCCTATAAAGGGTATTACCGTGCCTTTTATTAGTTATGGCGGAAGCTCGCTGCTATCATTATCTATTGCGATAGGCATGGTACTTATGATTAGCAAGAAGGCAAAACTATGAACATAGCTATAACAGGCGGGGGAACGGGCGGACATCTTGCGATTGCCAAAGCCATAAAAGAAGAGCTAAACAGCAGAGGCATCAAGCCTTTGTTTGTCGGCTCCACCCAGGGACAAGACAAGGCCTGGTTCGAAAAGGATGAAGGATTTGCCGAAAAAATATTCTTAGACTCCAAGGGGGTAGTCAATAAACGGGCTTTTTCAAAGCTATTTACCCTGCTCGGCGTCATCAAAAATATTTTTGTATGTATCAATCTTATCAAAACAAAAAAGATAGATGCCGTTTTTAGCGTCGGCGGATATAGCGCCGCACCACTAGTACTAGCGGCGATAATATGCGGCACAAAACTATATATACACGAGCAAAACGCAGTACAAGGAGCATTAAACAAAATCTCATCCCCCTTTGCAAAAATAGTGTTTAGTTCTTTTTTGGACAGTTCACCAGTAAGAGACTACCCGGTCTCTCAAAAATGCTTCGAACTGGCAAGGAATAGAAGCGAGCTAAAGAGTATAATATTTCTAGGCGGCTCCCAAGGCGCAGCAAAAATTAACGAGCTAGCTCTAGAGCTTGCGCCTATACTAAAAAGCAAAAATATAAACATAATTCATCAGTGCGGCCAAAAAAACCTACAAGAGATGGAACAAAAATATAGAGAACTAGGTATAGAGGCGGATCTTTTCGGTTTTAGCGACAAGCTGCAAGAGAAAATGGAAAAAGCGGATTTTGCCGTCGCTAGAAGCGGCGCTGGGACCCTTTTTGAGCTTGCGGCGCATAGACTTCCGGCTTTTTTTATACCATACCCATATGCTGCAGGAAACCACCAGGAGTTTAACGCAAAGTATTTAGCGGATAGAGGCGCAGCATACTACAAAAACCAAAATGAAGTAGCAAAAGAGGATATTTTAAAGATAATAGAAGACCCAAAACTACTCGAAAAAACATCTCTGGCTCTTGGCGACATACTCCATCCAAACGCTGCAAAGCAGATAGTAGACTACATCCTCCAAAAATAAACTATTTCAATGCGACCTATAAATACGGCATTAGAGAGGTTTCTTATAATTTCTTTTTGAAAATAAAAATCAAAACTCTTGACAACGGTAAAAAAAATAGATAATATTTGATACTCATTTTCACAAATAGGAAGCAAAGATGTCGGTACTTGTGATAGGCGGCGACTACGTTGACCACATCAAGGGAACCCTTTTTAGTCTAGGTGCAAAAGATATAGAGCACTGGGACGCAAGAGGAAAGGATATAACGAGGAAAAAAATACCGGAAAAAACGGAATGCGTGGTATTTTTGACAAGCTATCTTAACCACAATGCAATGAACCATTTCAAAAAAGAGGCGACAAAAAGAAATCTCAAGACTATATATGCCAAACGAAGCGTAAGCTGCGTATACGAAGAGTATTGCAAGGCTTTTGGAAAACCGGAGTTTGGAGAGGCTTGCAACTGCAAGAACGAAAGGTGCAAAAAATGAAAAAAGTTAGCTTTGCGGAGAAAAAATCAGCTAATTGCGCAAAAATACATCTGGGTATATTTTATGCAATCATATTGACACTTGCACTAATTAGTATAATCAAGTTTTTTTATACAAAATAAATGCGGCCATAATTACATTAATTAACTTATAAACTAAGGAATAAAATGTCTCGCAAAATAGTACTTTCACTAATATTATGTGCATCTTTGTTTGCGGCTGAGGAGCCAAAAAAAGAGGAACAAAAGAAAGAGGCAAAGACGCTTGAAGAGGCGTTTAAGCTTGCAGAGATAAAGGGGCAAGTTAGAGCTGTATATCAATCAAACTCGAAGCTTAACGGCGAAGCTACGTCAAACGTCTTGCTTGGTGGCAAATTAGGAGTAGAAACGGCTCCGTTTTATAATGTAAGCCTAGGCGCAACTCTATATACATCCAATACCCCTTTTAAAGGCAACAGAAAAGATCCGGATTATTACAATAACGACAACAAAGACTATACTATATTGGGCGAAGCTTTCGCCAAGTATACATTTGACAGCGGAGAACTAAAGGTCGGTAGAATGGAGATTGATACTCCGCTAGTCAATTCGGACGACAT
>JAEMQC010000078.1:0-10482 GCA_022758985.1 Campylobacteraceae bacterium | reverse complement strand
CTTGGTACGGAAGACAGAGCGAAATTATGGATACATACTACCTGGAAGCTAGCGTAAAGCCTTTTGAGTCTGAGATGATAGGGGTAAATGTCGTCGGTCAATATATGAACGAAAAAGCAATAGGAAAACTAAAGAGCTATTCTGCAAACGCGGGCAATGAAGCAACAAAGATAGATTCGAATATCTACGGTATCGGTCTTGAGCTTGAGTCAAAAGCAACCGGGCTTAAAGGCTCGCTTGCCTACAACAAATCCGGCAAAAAAGACGGGTATCATAACAACGGTGGAACGGCAAGCTTTTTTGGCGGCGGAAAAGACCCTCTATTTACTTCAATGGACGTAGAGACCGCAAACGGCGAAGGCGACATAAAGGCATATAAGGCAAAGGTAGGTTTTGATTTTGAAAAAGTGGGTGTTGAGGGACTATCTACGGCTCTAGCTAGCGCATACTTTGACAAAAAAGCAAGCAGCTCTTACTCAAAAGAGACAGACCTAACCGTTGCTTACGGATACAAAAATGTAAATATAGAAGCAATGCTCTCTAGCATAAAATCAAAAGACGCCGAAGACAATACAAGGCTAAGAGTCTTTGTAAAATACAACTTCTAAGGAATAGACATGAATTTGACAGAAGTCGAATACAATAAAAAATATACGATAAAAAAAGTAAATGCGGCAGAGCCGCTAAAAAGCAGGCTTCTCTCTTTTGGCTTCGCAAAAGGCAACAGCGTAGTCGTAACGGAATACACGCTTACAAAACAAACATACGACGTAAAAGTAGAAGACTCTCAAGTAGCCTTAAGAAGCGAAGAGGCCATGAGTATACTTGTGGAGGAGTCGAAATGAGCAAGCAAATCAAAGTAGCCCTTGTCGGGCAACCGAACGTCGGTAAGTCCCATCTGATAAATTCGATATCTGGCGCCCATCTGCATGTGGGCAACTTTGCCGGCGTTACCGTTGAAAAAAAAGAGGTTAAATTCGAGAGAGATGGATATGAAATTATCATCACCGACCTACCTGGAACCTATAGCCTCAATTCGTATTCGCCTGACGAACAAGTAACGAAAGATTTTCTTTTAAAGGAGAGCTACGATCTTATCGTGAACGTAGTTGATGCAAACGCACTGCAAAGAAATCTCTTGCTTACACTTCAGCTTCTGGATATGGGCAAAAAAACCATACTTGCCATAAACATGATTGACGAAGTCGAAAAAAACGGCGGCAAGATAGATAACAAAGCCATCTCGGAGATGCTCGGTATCCCTGCGCTTCTGGTCTCCGCAAAGGAAAAAAGAGGAATAGACAAGCTAATCCAAAAAATACTGGAGATGCACGAATTTGGCAGGGCCGAGAATAGGCTAAGCTACGACCAAAACATAGACGAGGCGATATCTAGACTCGCAGACTCTCTTTCAAAAGATGCAGACTTAAAACCATACGCCAAATTTGCGGCTATTAGACTCCTTGAAAACGACAAGGAGATGTATAGGATAGTCCACGACAAGCCTGTATTCTTGGAGTTTCACGATATATTTACGAAAGAGAGCGAAAATCTGCGCACGCTTGCCGGCGAGGATGATACGCCGACCGTTATGGCGAATGCGAAAATATCCATAGCAAAGTGGATATGCCAAAGAGCGGTAATAACAAAACACAAAGAGACGCTAACTGAGAGAATAGATAAAGTTCTTATACACAGGCTTTTGGGTTTGCCCATATTCCTTGCCCTTATGTGGCTACTTTTTCAGGCGACGTTTACGCTTGGCGAATATCCGACTAAGCTTATCGAAGAGGCATTCGACTTCCTATCCAAACAAACAGCCGCACTCTTGCCTGTCGGCGTTTTCAATAGTGCGATTAGCGAAGGGGTTATACCGTCAGTCGGCGCCATTATGGGCTTTTTGCCAAATATTCTTATATTGTTTTTGGGAATTAATTTACTCGAACAAACGGGATATATGGCTAGAGCAGCGTTTTTGCTAGACGGCATCCTAAAAAAATTCGGACTTCACGGCAAAGCGTTTATTCCGATGGTTACCGGCTTTGGATGCTCAATCCCTGCATATTTGGCGGCAAGAACGCTCAAAAATCCAAAAGACAAGCTGATTACTATGCTAGTCATCGGCTTTTTCTCATGCTCTGCCAGGCTTCCAGTATACGTACTTTTTATAAGCGCCTTTTTTGCGCCGGAACAAGCAGGAAACATCTTGTTTGGGATATACATAGGCGGTGCAGTACTTGCGATGATAGCGGCAAAAATTCTTAGACTTGCCCTGTTTAAAGGGGAAGCCGAGCCTTTTGTTATGGAGATGCCAAAATATAGATTTCCATCCGTCAAAGGGATAGTTAGGGATCTGAAAATCAAGGCGATGCTATTCATCAGAAAGGCCGGTCTGTTTATCGGCGCGGCATCCATGGTTATCTGGTTTTTAGGCGCTTATCCTAAAAACGAAGCGATAAGCGAGGCGTATGCACCTAGAATAGAAGCGGCTGTTGATGAGGCGGCAAAAAAAGAGCTTGAACTAGCGCTTGCTGAGGAGAAGCTTGAAAATAGCTACATAGGCACCATAGGCAAGACCATAGAGCCTATATTTGCACCGCTTGGATTTGACTGGAAGATGTCGGTTGCTACACTAACGGCTCTTGCGGCAAAAGAGGTGGCGGTCGGCACGTTGGCTACGTTAAACGCCGTTGAAGCAGCCGGGGGAGACGAACCCTCAAATAGCCTTGTAGAAAAGATTAGAAAAACCATAGATATAAAAGCGGGTATAGCCTTTATAGTAATCATAATGATATATTCGCCTTGCCTAGCGGCCATGGGTACGTTCTTTGCCGAGGTGAGAGAGACGAAATGGAGGATATTCTATCTGATATATCCGAACGTCACCGCTTGGCTTGCAGCATTTAGCGTATATAACATAGCGGCTATCTTCGGACTCTAAAAAAATAAAGAAAGGGCTAGCTCCCTTCTTTAGCTTATATGCCCCACGTTGTTGCATTCACAAGGTAAAACATGGCAACTATCAACAAACTCCAATCCAGTTAGCTTTGCATACTCTTCAAGAAGCGGTTTTGCCTCTTCATTGTAGTCATCTTCAAACTCTATACTTACCTCTCCACCGCTACCAGTACGCTTGATAAGAACGGTCGGAGTAAGTTCATATTTTGCGACAAGCTCGTCCATTGTGTCACATAGCATCTTTTTTTGTTCCGGAGTGTCAAAACATATAACGACCCTCAAAAATCTCTCTTCACTACAAAAATAGGCTTTCATGCTCATCTCCTTTTAATTTGATTGCTTTAGGGCTTTTTTTAATATATCTTCAATACTCTTTTTGTCGTATTCCTTATATAGCGCCGAACCTTTGGCGCCCATCACGGCGTTTTGGGCTATGGCCTCTATATCGGAAGCTTTGATGCCCACATCCTCCAGCCTTGTCGGAAGCCCGATACCGCATAGCCACTCCTCAAAAGCCGCTATGCCGTCTGCACCGCTTTTTTTAAACATTTTTTTGCAAAATCTATCCACTTTTTTTGGCTCTTTTGCTCTAAACCATGCAAGCCATGCAGGCATCACTATCGATAGCCCCTCACCGTGCGGAATATCAAATATTGCGCTCATAGGCCGCTCTATCAGATGGTTTGGAAATATGAACTCTTTTAACCCAACATTCATAATCCCGTTTAGAGCAAGTGTAGCCGACCACATAAAAGAGGCTCTGGCGTCATAGTCGCTCGGATTTTTGAGTATTTTTTCTATATCTTTCATTATCGTCTTGATGAGCGCTTCGGCCATTCTATCGTTAAGAGGCAAATTATTTTTTTTAGTAAAATACCCCTCCAGGACGTGAGAGATAGCGTCTGCAGCCGCAGTCGCAGACTGCCTTGGCGACACCCCGAACGTAAGAGCCGGATTAAGAGCGGAGGCCTTCGGATACAGACAAGGCGAACTCATTACGTACTTCTTGGCGCCCTCCTCGTTCGTTATAACAGAGCCTCCATTCATTTCGCTACCGGTAGCGGCCAGCGTCAAAATAGTAAAAATTGGAAGAGCTTTTGTAGGTGTGGCGACCCCTTCAAAAAAATCCCAAACGTCACCCTCATAATAAAACCCGGCCGCTATCGCCTTGGCTTCATCTATTACGCTGCCGCCTCCTACCGCTAAAAGACAGTCTACAGAGTTCCTCTGCGCCCACTCTATCCCCTCCTTTACGTGAGAGAGCACCGGATTTGGCCTCACTCCACCAAAATCCGTAAAGTAAAGCTCGTTTTTTATAAGGCGTCTTACAACCCTATCGTAAAGTCCGTTTTGTTTGACGGAGCCCATTCCGTAGACGAGCATCACTTTTTTATAACCGGACTCTTTTATGTCGGCAACTATTTTAAGCTCTGCCTCGTCGCCAAATATAATTTTTGTCGGATTGCAAAAAACGAAATCTTGCACTCTTTAGCCCTCTTTGTCTGGCTCGCTATATTTCAAGAAACCCTTTAGATACTCTTCGCTAACGACTTCTTTTTGATATTTTACGACAAGCACGTTTTCCGTCTTATTGATATACGCATCGATAATTCCCTTTATCTCTTTAAGCCCCGCTATTTGCTTTTCGTCAAGCATAGGTATATCAAGGTATAAAAAGCCAGCTTTGATAGGGTTTTGCATCTTTAGCATATAGATTAGCCACAAGAAAGAGACGAACGTAAGCACCAAAGATAGCGATTTTAGATCCATGAAGTGCAGTATTGCGCCGCCTATCGCACCGCCAAGGAATACGCCAAGATATTGGCTTGTTGTAAAAAGCCCCAGCGCAGCGCCTCTTTGGCTGGCCTTTGCGTATTTACTTACCGTACTTTGAAGCAGAGGCTCTAGCATATTAAATCCGATGAAAAACAGTATGGATGCGACGACAAAAACGGCCGAAGAAGAGGCAAGCCCGAATAGGAAAAAAGAGACGGTATTGATAAATATGGAGGCTACGAATATCTGCTTGATTTTGTTATATTTTTCACCCATGATTGCCGCAACTACCATAAAAACGAAGCCAAAAAAGAGAGCCGGCAGATAGACCATATAAAGCTCGTTTTTTGCCCATCCAAACTTAGTCGTCAGCTCTAGAGGAATTATCATAAAAGCGACAGTCAGCAAAAAGCCGTGCAGGAACATATTTACATACATCTTACGTAGATTTGCATCCGTTATCAGCTCGATAAATCTAGGCGCTTCGCCCTCGTATGCGTGATGTATACGCGGCGGTTCCGGGATAAAAAACAAAAGGTAAAAAAGAGCCGCTAGCGACAAAAGCGCCGTTATGACGAATAGCTTGTCTACGCCGTAGTGTCCGCCTATATATGGACCTACAAGTATAGCTGCCGCAAAACTCATAGCTATGGCTCCGCCCATCATTGCCATAGCCTTTGAGCGCTTCTCTTCCGTAGTGAAATCTGCTATCATCGCCGTAACGACGGAGCTAATAGCTCCCGCACCCTGTAAAAATCTACCGATAACGAGCATGTACGCATCGGTTGCGACAGCACAGACGACGGAGCCGACGGCAAATATCAAAAGCCCTATCGCCACAAGGCTTTTTCTGCCTATCTTGTCGCTAAGCACTCCAAACGGCAGCTGGAATAGAAGCTGACTAAAAGCATATCCGCCGACAGCTAGACCGATAAGAAAACTATTTGAACCCTCCAGCCCGGCCGCATAAACGGACAAAAGCGGCATAACCAAAAATAGCCCGAAAAACCTGAGGGCCACTATAAAACTAAGGGAAGCAACAATCTTTTTCATAAGCAAACAAACCTTTTAGAAATTTCTGAGTTTTAACTCTTTTATAAAATCATCTTTCGAGCGCAAACCTATAATCTTTTGAGATAGCTCGCTCTCCTTGGAGTCTACGAACAGTATAGTAGGTACGCCTAGAACCTTCGAATTTTTAGGAACGTCTTTGCTACCGTCTATCGCAACTAGCGGAACAAATTTCGAGTTTATAAGCTCGCATACCTCTTCGTCTTTTAGCGTAGCTTCGCTCATTATCGTACAATACGGGCAAGTCGGCGAAGTTACAAACACCATTATCGGCTTTCGCTCTGCTTGCGATAGCCTTTTTGCGGTTGCAATAGAATTTTGCCATTTTATATCACATCCAAACGAAAAGGATGTCGCCAAAAGAAGGCAGGCCGCTATTTTTTTCAACTTATCCAATCTTTTATATCCTTTTTGGGCTCTCCGATAAAATACCCTTGCGCATAGTCGACACCGAGCTCTTTTACCGTTTCGAATATCTCTTTGTTGCTTACGTATTCGGCTACCGTTTTAATGCCGATTTGCCTACAAAAATCGACTATCGTCTTGGTGATTATGTAGGAGTTTTTATCTTCGACTATATTTTTAATTATAGAGGCATCTATCTTGATATAGTCTACTTCCAACTTCATCAAATAGGCAAAATTCGAGTATCCGCTCCCAAAATCGTCTATCGCAATTTTTGCGCCTATAGCCTTGACGTTTTTGATAAAATCGAGCACCTCTGAAAAGTTCTCTATACCTTCAGACTCCGTAATCTCGAAGATAACCCTTCTAGGCTTGGAGAAGTTTTTGAGTTTCTCGTATATAAACTCTCTTGTATCCTTATCTTCTATATCCTCTACCGAGATATTTATCGCAAACTCAAACGGTGTCAACTCGAACGCCCTAAACGATCTCTCTATCATCGCCCTAGTCAGGTGCGGATATAGTTTTGATTTTTTGGCCACGGACAAGAAGGCAAAAGGAGCGACCGGAGAACCGGACTCTTCTATTAGTCGCACGAGTGCCTCAAACTTGGTAACGCTATTTGTTTTTATATCCATAATAGGCTGGAAATACGGTTGTATGCGCCCGTCTTCTATCGCATCCCTTAGCATCTTCGTCCACTTGATATTGTGTTCGTATTGCTTGGATACCTGCATCGACGGGTCAAAAAACACAAAATGTTTTCTAAGCTTCTTAGCCTCTTTTAGAGCCATATCTGCGTTTTCTAGTATGTTTTCCCCGCCTATTGCTGCCCCCGCCGTAAAATTCAAGCTTATCTCGTAGTCGTTGTACATAAACACTTCGTTTGATAACAGATGCAAGAAGTTGTTTATATAGGCTTCAATCTCCATATCCACATCGGCCGCCTCTACAAGCAGGGCATATTCATCCCCGCCAAATCTATACACCTTCTCGCCAATCTGGGAGTAGGATCTAATAGCGCTGCCGACTTCGCCGAGTATGAAGTCACCAACCTTTACGCCGTAAAAGTCGTTTATCTCCTTAAATGAGTCTATATTAATCAAAACCAATAAAGGAAACTCAAATTCGGCCAAATCCTCATTTAGCCTAAGCCTATTAGGAAGCCCCGTAATTTGATCTTTATAGATTTGTTCCAGCTCTTTTTTACGGGAGCGCTCCATGAATTTGAGCATTTTATTAAAAGATTTTTCGAGGTTTTTAAGCTCGTATATCGGCGACGATATTTTGAGCTTTCTTGTCGTCGCCCCCTCTTTTATCGTATTTTCTATATCTTTGACGAACATAGAAAGCGGGGTTACGAGTAGCTTATTTAAGCCGTAGTAGAATGCCGAGTATGTGGCGACAAAGAAAATTATAAAAAAGACCATAAAGTAGTTGAGCGTATCGGAGAGGCTTATTTTTAGATTGGTCGTAGGATATGTTATGTCAATAACGCCGTTTACGTCACCCTCTTTTACGTTGGTGTGGCATTTGACGCACTCGTTTTTGACCTTGACCGGATAGAGGTATCTGATTGTGTCGTTACTAATCGTAAGCACCTCTTCGCCGCTCATCGCCTTTTTGACGTCGGCGTCGATACTTCTGATTTTGGTATCGGTGGCTATATCGCCAAATAGTGCGGCGACTTTTTCGCTTCTATAGGCGCTGACGTTCATATTCTTTTCGACGCCGTTTAGCCTGCTGATTATTCTATTGAGGTCGTTTTTGTTGATTCCTTTTTCCATAGCGGAATAAAGAGCCTCAAACACAAGTGCGCTCGATTTTTTCGCATCCACTTTGGACATCTCGAATATCGCCGTTTCTTTTAAGAAGGCAGCGGCAAAATAACCGCTCACGACGCTAAAAAGAAGCGAAGCCAAAATCAAAATAAGCGTCAGCCGCTTGTAGCTCAAAAACATAAATCTACCCACTTAATGCCTATCTACCAGATTTCAAAGGAAATTAGGAGTTAATATATCCAAATCTTAACAAATAGATTTTAAAATACGCCATAATTTGAGAACAAAAAGAGCAAACCAGTGATAAAACGATACCCAACGAAAAAAATATACGTAGGAGATGTCGCCATTGGCGGCGATGCGCCTATATCTGTACAATCCATGACCTTCACAAAGACGCACGATGTAGACGCCACCGTAGAGCAGATAAATAGGCTGCACTTTGCCGGATGCGACATAGTGCGGGTATCGGTGCCTGACGAAGAGAGCGCAGCGGCTCTAAAAGAGATAAAAAAAAGAATAGCAATACCCCTTGTCGCCGACATACACTTCAACTACCGCCTAGCTCTCATAGCCGCCGAGTCGGTGGATTGCATCAGGATAAATCCAGGCAATATAGGCGAAAAAAGCAGAATACTTGAAGTAGTGAGAGCGTGCCGTGAGCGAAACCTGCCGATACGCATAGGCGTAAATGCGGGTAGCCTAGAAAAACACCTAGAGCAAAAACATGGACAAACGCCAAAAGCGATGATAGAGTCGGCTCTCTACAACATAAAACTCCTAGAGGACGCCGATTTTACCGATATCAAAGTATCGATGAAGGCAAGCGATGTACTGCGCACGGTGGAGGCGTATCGCAGACTTCGTCCGCTTGTTAATTATCCGTTTCATATCGGCGTAACCGAAGCGGGGACAATGTTTGGCTCCACGGTCAAATCCTCTATCGCCATTGGGTCTTTGCTAATGGACGGCATAGGCGACACGATGAGAGTATCTATCACCGGTGAGCTCGAAGAGGAGATAAAGGTAGGCAAAACGATACTCAAAAGCCTAGGGCTGATAAAAGACGGGGTCAATATCATCTCCTGCCCGACCTGCGCAAGGCTGGAGGCCGACCTAGTGAGCGCCGTGCAAGAGGTGGAGGAGCGGACAAAGCATATCAAAGAGCCGCTCGATATATCGGTGATGGGGTGCGCCGTAAATGCGCTCGGCGAGGCAAAACACGCCGATGTGGCGATAGCCTACGGCAAGGGCGAGGGGCTAATAATAGTCAAAGGTGAGATAGTCGCAAAACTCAAAGAAGAGGAACTAAAAGAGCGATTTCTCGAAGAGGTGGAAAAAGCGGCTTTGGCGGCCAGGAAAGAGGCGTGATAGCCAGTCCGTATCTATTTGTCCTCATACTCTTATTTGTAATCGTCGTTATCAAGACCGCCGAGAGGCGAAGCGGCTCAAAGTTTTTTGAGTTTGTCCCGTCCATTGTCCTTATATATTTTGCGATGATGGCAATAGGAAATATGCGGCTTTTTGAGCCCTCCGTAATAAAGAGCTTCGCAGCTGCCAAATCATATATCCTCCCCGCAATGATATTTTTGATGCTTCTGGGTAGCGACATACGAGGCATCTACCGCATCAAGACAAAGCTTCTCATCTCGTTTTTTGTTACCTCGGTTTCCATTATGGCGGCATTTATCGTTATGTGGGTAGCGATGGGTTGGCTGTTTGAACAAGGGGCATACAAGGCATTCGGAGCTCTCAGCGGCAGCTGGATAGGCGGCACGGCAAATATGATAGCGGTAGCGGAAGCTACGGGGCTGGAGGGGGAGCTAATGGGATACTGCCTTATAACGGACTCGGTGTGCTACGCCGCATGGTTTGCATTTTTGCTGTTTTTGGCTCCGCACAAAGAGAGATTCAACGCTTGGACAAAAGCGGAGGCGGTCACGAGCGCCCCACCCGCTTTAAAACATCAAGGTGGTAGTATGAAATTGGATATTTACGCTTTTGCCTTAGCCATAGTCATCTCCATAACCGTCGTCGCCCTCTCAAAAGCCTTGCCGAGTTATTCTTTTGTCACAAGCTCTTTTTGGGCAGTCGTACTCTCAACCGTCATCGGCATAGCGGCGTCATTTACCCCTCTTAGTCGTTCGCAAAAAAGCGAAAAAACAGGCTTTTGGCTGCTCTACGCCCTCATAGCCCTCATCGCCGTAGACTCCGCATTTGACGATGTAGGTAAGGCGTGGCTATTTGTCGTGGCGGGCTTTGCAGTCATAGCGCTTCATGCGCTTTTTCTACTCATCTACGCCAAACTATTTCGCATAGACCTCTTTACGATAGGAGTAGCCAGCCTCGCCAACATCGGCGGCGTAGCCTCCGCCCCGCTCCTTGCCGCAGCATTCAACAAAAACTTAGTAAGCGTGGGCGTCATCATGTCGATGCTTGGATATATAATAGGCACATTTTGCGGGCTCTTAGTGACTTATGTTTTGGGGAT
>JAEMQC010000070.1 GCA_022758985.1 Campylobacteraceae bacterium | reverse complement strand
ATATATACAAATTGCTTGTAAAATAGGCTAAAATAATAAAAACTCAGATGAGCAAAAGGTAGTTAAGATGCCAAAAACGATACATGCAAAAATAATCGGAGCTATGATAGCAGGACTTATAGTGGGCGGTATAACTATAATAATGTTTATGACGTCAAACTCCAAAGAGCTTGCAAACAAAACCACGCAAAAATCACTTCATATGCTAAGTGAATCCATATTTCAGACATTAAGAACAAGCATGAATATGGGAGACCCAAAACTAGTTGAAGATACATTGGCTAGAGCCAAAAAAATTCCTGGTATAGACGGCCTTAGCGTTTCAAAATCAAAAGAGGTTATAGAGGCGTTCGGTCTAAATGCCGAATTCACGAAAGACCCCGATATAGCAAAAACATTCCAAACGAAAGAGACGAAGCTAATAGATATTACGGAAGGCAAGCATACCGTTAGACTTATAAAACCGCTTTTGGCCGAAAAAGATTGTCTTAGTTGCCACGTAACATCAAAAGAGGGTGATGCGCTAGGGGTAATGGATCTTAAAATCTCGCTAGAAGAAGCGGACAAAGATATACAAAAATCGCAGTTATCTATTGCGCTTACGATGATCGTAGCTTCAGTTTTTGCACTCATAGGGGTTCTTTTCTTTTTCAAAACAACCCTATTTAAACCGCTTCAGGATTTGACGGATACGACAAAAGATTTGGCGGAGGGGGAGGGCGACCTCACAAAAAGATTAAAAGCGAAAAACGATGACGAGATAGGCAGCGTAACCGGATATATAAACAAATTTATAGAGAAAATCCAAACAACCGTAATAGGTGTCGGCAAAACAGCATCTGAAACGAAAGCAATCAGCGAAAAAACGCTAACAAATGCAAATGAAATATCAAAATCGGCTCATCTGCAAACAAAAATGGTTCAAGAGTCTAAAGAACTCGTATCAAAAGTTGAAAAAGAGATAGACCTATCCGAACAGCTAGCCATCCAAACGACGGAAGATACCAAGGCAAATCTAGAGGTGCTAACACAAATGAGCGCCTCCCTAAATAGGGTTGTGGACGCTATTATGCTGGCAAGCGAAGAAGAGATAAGCATGAGTAGCAGAATTACCGCTCTTGCAAATGAGACGCTAAAAATAAAAGATGTTCTTGAGATGATCAAAGAGATCGCCGACCAGACAAATCTGCTAGCGCTAAACGCCGCAATAGAAGCCGCTCGCGCCGGCGAACACGGCAGAGGATTTGCCGTTGTTGCGGATGAGGTACGAAAGCTAGCAGAGAGAACGCAAAAGAGCCTAACAGAGATAGATGCGACGATTAGCGTAGTCGTGCAAAGCGTAGGCGACGTATCAGAAGGAATGAACAAAAACGCCGAAAACATCAAGCAAATATCGGGTGACGCTCTTGATGTGAAAGATATTGCAGACGAAACACAGCACAAAATCGTAAGCACGATAGCAACTAGCAAAAAAGCGTCTCAGGCTGCGGTAGAAATAAGCCTCATGACAAAAACGCTTATAGAGAAAATGAACGATACGTTAAACGTAACCCTGCAAAACCAAGATATATCGGACGAGCTAACAAGTATAGCCAACGAACTAGCAAAAGCCTCAGACTCTCTAGATACGCAGATGAAAGGCTTTAAAGTATAAAAAGAAGAGGAGTTCCTCTTCTTTTTTACGCCGCCAAAGAGAGCAAAACTACCAGTAAAACTATCGGAGTGACCAAAAGCCCGAATTTAGAATACTCCGCAAAGCCTATCTTCACCCCCTTTTTTTCAAGCACATGTAGCCACAAAAGGGTTGCCAATGAGCCAAACGGCGTCATTTTTGGACCCAAGTTGCACCCTATAATATTTGCATACGCTAGCATATCGCTTGCATAAGGCTTCAAGGCTATATCCATCACCATAACCGTAGGCATATTATTCATAACGGCGCTAAGGGCGGCCGCCAAAAACCCAACGCCAACTACCGCAACAGGTTCACCTAGCCCGACTAGCTCGCCGACTATTAGCGATATTTTATCGGTAAGCCCAGCATTTTTAAGCCCATACACTACGATATAAAGCCCGATACTAAACCAAACCACCTGCCAAGGAGCTGTTTTTATAGTCATATAAAATTTCGCCGCTTTTCTCTGTGACGCAATAGCCAAAAATAAAACACCTCCGCCGAGCGCAAAAACAGAGATAGGAAGATGCAAAGCGTCTCCCAAAAAGTAGCCGCAAAGAAGCAAGGCCAAAAAAATCCAGCTAAAGTAAAAAAGAGGCTTATCTTTTAGCGCCAAATCAGGCTCTTTTAGGAGTGTTATATCTACTGTTTTTGGAATATCTCGCCTTAGGACTACCCAAAGTACTAAAATTGAAATAAACACGCTTACAACAAAAGGAAGAGCCATATTGAGCATGTAATCGGCAAAACCGATGCCAAAATATCCCGCCGTAACTATGTTTGTAAGATTCGAAAATACAAACGGCAAAGATGCGCTGTCAGATATAAAACCGCCCGCCAAAAGGAAGGCGACGATGGTTTTGACGTTTAACTGCAAAAGCCTCATTTTTGACAGAAGTATCGGCGTAAGTATGAGCGCAGCGCCGTCGTTGGCAAAAAGCGCGCTCACAAAAGCTCCCAGAAGTAGGGAGTAGACAAACATCTTATGTCCGTCGCCGTTTGATAGTTTTGCCATTTTGATGGCGCACCACTCAAAAAATCCTATCTCGTCAAGCACCATCGAGAGGATGATAATACCGATAAAACTTAGTGTTGCATCCCAAACTATGGAGCCAACCTCTATCATATCTCCGAAATTAACAACACCAAGCGCATAGGCAAGCGCTGCCCCTATGACGGCGGATGTGCCTATCTTGAGCCCCTTAGGCTGAAATATAACAAGCGCCATCGTAAACAAAAATATCAAAATCGCAAGAGTCATACTATGTTCCTAACTAGCGCAAACGACGCTTTTTTCATTGATGTAAATATCTATATTGTTTATCTCTTCTAAAATAGTATTGTGAAGTTCGCTTCTAGGAGCCAAAAAATAATACGCATAACTGCCTGTGCGCTCAACATCCAAAAAACCGCCCTCTTTTAATATTTTTAGATGTCTGGAGAGTCTGGATTGTATCATCCCAAGCGAACTCTCCAGCTCGCACACGCAGCTTTTGCCGTGAAGAATAAGAAACTTTAAGATTTTTATTCTTGTTTCATCATTTGCCGCACCTATACACCTCAAAAAGTTCTCCATTTTACTCCTTCGGGGCGTTTTCCGATATTTCGTTGCTCGCCACACCAGCCATAAACTCTTCCACTTTCGCCTTTATAGCATCTCTTACAACCCTGGTTTTGGCTAGTTTCTCTTCGTGGCTTCCCTCAAAGCTGCTCGGATCTTCAAAGCTCCAGTTAATTCTTTGCGTTATCCCCGGAAACAAAGGACATCTCTGTGCAGCCCCCTCGTCGCATACGGTAATCACATAGTTATATCGTCTACCCTCTTTAAAAAATTCAAAAACGGAGTTTGTCTTGTTTTTGGATAGGTCGTAGCCAAGCTCTCCCATTACCTCGACAACAAGAGGGTTTATATTTCCAGGCTCAAATCCTGCGCTCTGCGCCTCAAACAACTCACCGCCAAGACTATTTAAAAATGCTTCCGCCATTTGGCTCCTCGCACTATTGTGAATACAAACAAACAAAACTTTTTTCTTTATCGCCATAACCGACCCCTTATATCTAAAAATCTTGATATGTTGATATTATACACACTTCTTGACGATTTGATGACGAAGCCTATCAGCTTATCTTACTGACGCCTCTTTGGATTGGAACAAAAAGACACTCTTCAATCTCTTCTTTTACTATCATATAACGATTTTTTCTATATCTCGTAATTATCTGTTTGTTACCGACCGTTATAGGAGATACCAAAATCCCGTCGTTGTCGCTAAGCTGATCAAATATATTTTGCGGTATCTCATCTATGGAGGCGGAAAGAAGTATTCTATCAAATTTCGCAAACTCGGCCCATCCGTGCATACCGTCATCAAGCTTTGTATTTATATTCACAAGCCCCAGCTTTTTGAATGTCTGCCTAGCCTCAACAAGAAGCCCCTCTATCCTCTCGATGGTAAACACACGACGAAATAGCTTTGAGAGAATAGCCGCCTGATATCCGCTGCCGCACCCTATTTCAAGTACGCTATCCGCACCCTTGTGTTCAAGCGCTTTTGTCATCTTCGCAACGGTGAGCGGGGAGCTTATCCACTGTTCAGCAGCAAGCGGAAGCGCATTTAGGGAGTTTGCTGAGTTTTTGAAGCCTCTCGGTACAAAAGCAGAGCGATCGGTTTCAAAAAAGGCGTTTAGTATAGAATCGTCTAGATTCTCGCACTTCAACAGCTCTTCTAAAAGTTTTCTTTGGCGTAAAGCAACGAGATTGGACATTTATTAGAAGTCATCAAATGAGAGCGTACCTTTTGAGTAGTTGCTCACGGTTGCCTCAAAGAAATTGGCTTTTTGTTCATTGAAGCTTGAAAATTTATCGACCCATTTTATCGGATGCTCAACGTTGTACATAGGCTTCATCTTGACGGCCCTAAGCCTATTATCGGCTAGATATCTGATATACTGGTCTATTATTTCGTCGTTAAAACCTAGGATTTGACCGTTTGTGACATATTTACCCCATCCGGCCTCTATTTTCACCGCATTGTCAAACATATGCCTAACTTCCTCTTCAAGCTCTTTTGTGAAGAGATCCGGACGTTCGTTTCTAGTCGTATTGATAAGATTTTGGAATACAAGAAGGTGACATATCTCATCCCTTTGAATAAAGCGAATCATCTGTGCACTACCCATCATCTTACCGCTTCTCGCCAAGATATACATACAGGTAAACCCGCTATAAAAATAGAGCCCCTCTAGTATCTGATTGGCAAACATCGCAAGTACTTTTTGGCTATCGGTCGGATTTTCTTCCAATTTCTTATATACTTCGTAGATATATGAGTTTTTGTGAGCAAGCTCGGCGTCGCTTCTCCATTTGTCGTATATCTCGCTTGTATTTTCAGAGATAGACTCGACCATAACCGCATAGGAGCTAGAGTGCAACGCCTCTTCAAACGCTTGGCGCACCAAAAGAACGTTGATTTCCGGAGCGGTAATAAACGGATTGATATTATCGGCCAGGTTGTTCGTCTGGATGGAGTCCATGAATATAAGCTGGCTAAGTACAAGATCGTACATTCTTTTTTCGTGTTCGGAGAGGTTTTTGTAGTCTTTGGCATCCCCGGTCATATCGACCTCTTTTGGAAACCAAGTATTAGCCAGCATCAAATCCCAAAGTCTTATAGCCCACTGGTATTTAACCTTTGTAAGCTCTATTAGCCCCGTCGGATTTCCACTTATAGTTCTTCTTTGCTGTACGGATTCGACTGAACTTGGATTGTAGATTATTTTTTTACCGGCGTTTAATTCCATATTACCTATCCGAAAACTTATTGTAAGGGACAGATTTTACCTATTTTAGTTTTAGTCTATCCCTTTTGGGCGGAAGGCCGAATTTTATTGGCACCCCTCGCATTCGATGCTTCTATCCATCGTATCTTCGTCAATATTGTTATCCGGGCTTTGGCTTCTTAGATAATAAGTGGATTTTAGTCCTAGTTTCCATGCGAGCATATAGATGTCGTTTAACACCTTCCCGCTTGCGTTTTCTAGCTTCATAAAGATATTAAGGCTTTGACCTTGATCGATCCACTTTTGTCTGACAGCCGCCGCTTTTACGAGCAGAGATTGGTCTATCTCATATGCAGATTTATAGTACTCGTACGTATCTAGCGTTAGGTTTGGCACAACCACCGGAATAAGACCGGATAGGTTCTCCTCAAACCACTTTCTTTTATATATCGGCTCAATAGTCTGAGTCGTACCGACAAGGATGGAAATGGACGACGTAGGGGCAATAGCCATCAAATAGCCATTTCTCATACCGTCTTTTTTGACCTTCTCTCTAAGCGCATTCCAATCGTAAGCTTCGTCAAAAAGCCCCCTTCCGGATAGTTTTCTTGCCTCTTCGGAAGCGTGATCTATAGGAAGTATTCCTTTTGACCAATTAGAACCTTCAAACTGCGGATACGCACCTTTTTCTAGCGCTAGGTCTGAGCTTGTTTTGATAGCATTATAAGAGATCATCTCGAATATCTCGTCTATAAAGGCAAAGTGTCTCTCGCTACCCCATTCGATGCCTTTGGTGGCAAGCATCTCAGCTTCGCCCATAGCGCCAAGACCTACAGCTCTTGTTTGCAGGTTTGTATTTTTTACTTTTTCAACAGGATAGAAGTTTAGCTCTATTACATTATCAAGCATTCTGATTGCTATAGGGACAACTCTTTCTATATCCTCTCTCGTATTTATTTTTGATAGATTTATGCTCGCTAGGTTACAAACGGCGGTCTGCCCATCTTCCGATACTTTTTCAACGATATATACTTTTTTGCCGTTAATAGAATCTATTGAGCTTATTCTATTTGCTTTTTTGACGATACCGCTGTCGATTTTTATCTCAACGTTTTCGTCAAACACCTCCTCGGTGCCGTCTTCAAATTTGATTTTGACCTTATAGTAATTTGGCGCCGTATTTTGGAAGATTTCCGTACAAAGGTTGCTGCTTCTAATAACCCCTTTATGGAAGTTTGGATTGGCTTTGTTTGACGTATCTTTGAAGCACAAAAATGGGCTTCCGGTCTCAAAGTATGAGAGAAGTATCTTCTTCCACAAATCTTTTGCGTTTACCGTCTCTCTTTTGATTTTTTTGTCCGCTTCGTACGCTTTGTATTTTGCATCAAAATCATCGCCCCAAGAGTTTGTAAGCTCAGGCACGTCATACGGGTCAAAAAGGCTCCATTGCTCGTTATTTTCAACCCTTTTCATAAAGAGGTCGTTCATCCAAAGAGCTGGGAATATGTCATGCGCCCTTCTTCTCTCTTCGCCCGAGTTTTTTCGTAGGTCAAGGAAGTCTTCTATGTCTTTATGCCAAGTCTCGATATACACCGCTATGGCACCCTTTCTTGTACCGAGCTGATCTACCGCAACGGCTATATCGTTGGTTATTTTAAGAAACGGAACTATACCGCCGGCCGCATTTTTGTGCCCGTCGATGAATGAGTTCGCCGCACGCACTTTCGCCCAGTCCCAACCGATACCGCCGCCGTATTTACTTAGAAGCGCCATCTCTTTGTATGAATCAAAAATACCTTCGATATTATCCGGCGTGCTACCGACATAGCATGAGCTTAGCTGATGTCTAGGTGTTCTAGCGTTTGAGAGTGTAGGAGTAGCCGCCATTACCTCAAATTTTGAGAGAACGTCGTAAAACTCTTTTGCCCATCTCATCCTATCTTTTTCGTTTTGGGCAAGAAACATCGCTATAGCCATAAACATCTGTTGTGGAAGCTCGATAGGCTCGCCGTTTCTATCTTTTAGAAGGTATCTATCATAGAGAGTTTTAATGCCAAGATAGTTAAACTGAAGGTCGCGCTCAGGTTTTATGTATGCGTTTAGCTCTTTTAGGTCATAAAGATCTTTTAGCCCAGGCACTATCCTGCCTTCTCTCTCGCCTACCTCAAAGTAGTTTGCAAGGTCGCAATAAGAGGCGCCTTTGCAAGAGTCTATGTTTAGCCCTACCCTATGGTATAGGTCATACAAAAATAGCCTTGCTGCAACAAACGACCAATCTGGAGCGTCTATATCTATCTTATCTACTGCCGTCTGTATAAGAGTTTGCTGGATTTCGGCCGTACTCATTCCGTCGCGAAACTGTATCTTAGCGTCTACTTCAAGCTCCGATTGCGATACGTTTCTAAGGCCGGCTACAGCATCCTTGGTGTATTTTTGTATTTTTCTAATATCAAGCTCTTCTTTTCTTCCATCTCGCTTTACTACAGTTAGCATCCAAAAACCCTCTCAAAAATTTTATCTATATTTTTAGTGTAGTAACCGTAATCAAAACACTCTCTTATCTCTGCTTCGGAAAGCTTCGCTCTCAAATCTTCGTCGTTTAGAAGGTTTTGTAAGAATAGTGACTCTCCCGCACCGTTTAAGGCGGGCTTGCCCTGCTGCAGGTCTTCCCATACCTTCATCGCATTTCTTTGGACTATTTTGTAACCGTCTTCTCTTGAGACACCCTTTAGCGGTAGCTCCAGAAGCACCCTTTGGGAAAATACGAGTCCACCCGTAAGATTTAGGTTTTTCATCATATTTTCAGGGTAAACGACAAGCTTTGATATAACACCGTTAAATCTATCTAGCATAAAGTCCGCCGTAATAAACGCATCTGGAAGCATAAATCTCTCTACGGAAGAGTGGGATATATCCCTCTCGTGCCAAAGAGCCACGTTTTCCATTGCAGGTACGGCGTAGCTTCTTATCACCCTGGCTAGCCCCGTGATATTCTCGGTTAGCACCGGATTTCTCTTGTGAGGCATTGCCGATGAGCCTTTTTGTCCGGGACTAAAGTACTCTTCTGCCTCATAGACTTCCGTTCTTTGGAGATGCCTAATCTCTACGGCGAACTTTTCGATGCTTGAAGCCAAAAGAGATAGAGCCGTTATCACTCTAGCATATCTATCTCTTTGGATTACTTGATTGGAAGCCTTGGCTACGCCAAGATCTAAATACTTGCAAGTTAGCTCTTCTAGCTCGATAGGGGTGTGGGCAAGATTGCCCATAGCTCCGCTCACCATTCCTACGCTAATAACATTCAAAGAACTCGTCAAATTTTCCAAATGGCGTTTTAACTCATCGTACCAGATAGCAAGTTTTAGTCCAAAAGTAATAGGTTCGCCATGAATACCGTGACTTCTGCCTACGCACAAGGTATGTTTGTGTTCCATCGCCCTTGTTTTGATAGACTCCATAATCTCTTTTACATCTTTTATGATGATATTCATAGAGTCTCTGATTTGCAGAGCGACAGCCGTGTCTATCGTGTCAGAGCTGGTCATGCCGTAGTGCACCCATCTGCTCTCTTCGCCAAGATTGTTGGCCACGCTCGTCAAAAATGCGATTACGTCATGCTTTGTGGTTTTTTCTATTTCGTCTATTTCCGCAATGTCAAATTTTGCGTTTTTTTCTATTTTCTCGGCATCATCTTTTGGTATCAGCCCAAGCTCGCACCAGGCCTTCACGGCGGCTATCTCCACCTTTAGCCATGCATCATATTTTGCCTGCATCGTCCACAGGCTTTTCATCTCTTCTCTTGCGTATCTTTCTACCATTGGGCATGAACCTTTTTTCTTGTAAAATCTTTTTTTGATTTTAGGAAAACAGGGCTAAATTTTTGGGTTACGAAATAAAAAAATTTGATATTAATGGCGAAAAACTATTATATTTTATGATTGAACAACTCGGCATACCGGAGCGTGCCGGAAAACGCCTAATAGACAAAGGCAGAGTAAAGCTAAACGGAGAGCTGGTAACAAACAAAGGAGTACGAGGAGTCGGCGAAGTGGAGGTGCTTTTTTACGAGCCCACTCCGTCCGTGCAGCTTATGCCAGTTTTCGACTCTGAGGATTTTGCCGTTTTTGAAAAACCACCTTTTATGCTATCCCATCCGAATGGCTTTCACGTCGAAGAGTGCCTGCTTGATAGCATAAAAAAACTATACGGCAATATCGCAAATGTAACGCACAGGCTAGACTATGAGACAAGCGGGCTAATAGTCGCCAGCAAGACAAAAGATGCGGAGAGCATCCTAAAGACGACATTCGAGACAAGAGGAATAAAAAAGGAGTACACTGCGCTACTTAGGGGTCACCTAAAAGAAACGAAAGAAGTTGAGTGTCTGCTTGAGAATATTAAGACTCTGGAAGTAAAGATAATGCAGGGCGCAAGCAAAAATGGTAAACACTCGCTAACTATTTTTGAACCGCTCGAATACTTTGAAAAAGAGGATGCGACACTGGTTAGCGTAAAGCCGCTAACAGGAAGGCTTCATCAGATACGGGTACACTCCTCGATGATAGGTCATCCCATCATGGGAGAACCTCTATACGGCAACGATATAAACACGGCGAGAGATTATTTGGATAAAAAACTATCGACAGAGGCAAGGCTAAGGCTAACCGGAGCAAAAAGGATATGCCTACACGCCTCTAAAATATCATTTGAATACAAAGGTAAAAACTTTGAAATAGCATCAACTGCGGATATACGCTCAGAGTTTTTGGCCTCTTTATCTAATTAGCTTAAACTCTTTCAAATCAAAATCATAGTCATACACGTCACCGGTCTCGATTACGTAATACCAGCCGTAAAGCTTTAGCTCGCCTTTTTCATATCTCTCTTTGATAAACGGATAAGTCAAAAGATGCTTTAACTGTTCGACTACGTTTAGAAGCTCCGTATGCCAATTTCTGATTTTTTCATCTTCGTCTTGCAAATCCTCTAAAACCTGTTTTTTGATAGGAGCGGCAAGTTCGAGCCACTTTTTGACATTTGGAATTTTGTTTAATTTCTCTTCCGGCAGATAAAGAGCCGAGCAGCCGCCGCAATTTGAGTGCCCGCACACAACTATATTTTCTACGTTTAGTACGACCACCGCATATTCGATAGCAGCCGTTGTTGCCGCAAACTCAGCTGAAACCCTATATGGGGGGACAAAATTTGCAATATTGCGTACAACAAAAAGCTCGCCCGGCAATGTATTGGTAATAAGATTTGGAACAAGTCTGGAATCCGCACATCCTATAAAAAGGGTGTGCGGGTCTTGATTGTCCCGAAGCTCAGAGAAAAGTTTTTGGTGCTCGTAAAAATCCTCGTTTCTGAACTTTACGACGCCCTCTATTAGTTTATCTTCCATCTTTATCCCTTTGTTTGAGCTGTCCGCACGCCGCGGATATATCTATTCCTTTTGATTCTCGTATCGTGCATATAAATTTTTTGCTTGCCATATACCCCCTAAACGCTTCTGCCGCCTCCGTTGTAGGCCTTTTAAATTCGCTATCTTCGTATGGATTAAAAAGTATCAAATTTACCTTTGCGTCAAGTCCACTTAGCAGCTTCGCAAGCTTCTTGGCACTAGCTATATCATCATTTACACCGCCGAGAAGCAAGTATTCAAAAAGAACTTTTTTGCGCTTATCGGCTTTAAATCCTCTGACCGCATCTATGACGGACTTGATATTATACGCCCTATTTATAGGCATCAGCTTCTCCCTAAGCACATCGTCAACTGCATGCAGGCTAATCGCCAGATTGACGCCAAGATTGAGATTTGCCAATTTTTCTATCTTTGTCGCAAGTCCACTCGTAGAAATCGTAATACGACGAGGAGCTATGCATAGAGCGTCTTTATGCGTAATGATTTTTATCGCCTTTACTACGTTTTCCATATTGTCAAGCGGTTCACCCATACCCATAAAGACTATGTTTATGCTTTTTTCTTCGCCAAACTCTTTATCTTTTTTGATAAAGGCCACCTGCTCGACTATCTCTCCGACCGTAAGATTGCGCTCAAAACCGCCTTTTGCGGTCAAACAAAACGCACATCCTACTTTACATCCTACTTGCGACGATATACAGACCGTATATCTTGCCTCTCTTGTTTTTTTGCCGTCATCGTCATATTCATCCTCTTTCATCTTCAAAAGCACGGTCTCAACTGTCTTGCCGTCCGGCAAACCGAAAAGATATTTTTCGCTTCCGTCCAAACTCACCTCTTTTCTAAGAAGCGTTAGTGCACCGGCAAAAAACCTCTCTTCAAGAGCCTCCCTATAATCTTTCGGTAGATTGCTCATCTCTTTGAAGTCTGTGATATTTTTTTTGTATATCCAGTTCAAAACTTGAGTAGCCCTAAAAGACGGGCCACTCAGCATTCCCGTTAGCTCCTTTGGCTCTAGGTCGTAAATATTTATCTTACTCATGCGCTTTTAACTCTTTTTTATATCTATCATAGATAATTTCCGTCGCCGTTTTTAGATTTGCCGCATACTCTTCTCTTGCATTTTCATGGCAGTAGTTTGTTACGACAAAAAATCCATTTGCGGTTATTCCCGCCTCTCTTGCGGCCCAAAGCACCGAATAAAACTCCATATTTTCCACATCGATTCCGGCAGCCAAAAACTTTTCGCTTACATCTTTGCTGCATGTAATATAGTTTGAAGAGTTGACAATTGTTTCATGTGAAACATTGTTTAAAATTTTATTTTCTATTGGCGTATATGCGTCGCCGTTAACAAAAGCGTGCTCCACCTGTGAAGCAGTCGACGAATAAAAAGTATCAAGCAGCTTCTTCTCTCCATAACTGCCACAACTACCGACGAACAAAATCTCTTTTGGTCTATTTTCTAAAATTATTCTAGATAGATTATATGCGCTCTCAATAAGCCCTACTCCAATCGGTTTTGCAAAAGAAAACTGCTCGGTTCTACCGGCACAAACTATCATAATCTTACGCTTATCCCACTCTTCACAAGCTCACGCTTCAAATCGACAATCTCGACTTCTTTGAAGTGAAATATTGATGCCGCAAGCCCGGCATCACAGTTCGTTTCGCAAAACAACTCTGTAAAGTGCTCTTTATTTCCAGCTCCCCCGCTCGCTATTACCGGTACTAAAACCGCATCTCTTACCGCTTTTGTAAGCTCCAAATCAAACCCCGCCTTTGTACCGTCGGCATCCATACTGGTTAGAAGTATCTCTCCGGCGCCCCTATTTGTAACTTCTCTTGCCCACTCCACGGCATCTTTGCCGGTATCAAGTCTGCCGCCGTTTATAAAGACATTCCATTTATTTGGCGCAACTTTTTTGGCATCTATTGCTGCAACTATCGTAGAGCTGCCAAATCTGAAAGAGGCTTCGTCAAAGAACTCAGGATTTTTCACACCCGCAGAGTTGATGCTCACTTTGTCGCAGCCTACGTTCAAAAGTCTATAAATATCCCCTAAAACCCTAATACCGCCTCCTACCGTAAGCGGAATAAATACGGTTTTTGCGACCTCTTCTACTATATGTACTATCGTATCCCTATTTTCATGGCTTGCGGTAATATCCAGAAATGTCAGCTCGTCCGCACCCTCTTCATTATATCTAGCGGCAATCTCCACTGGATCTCCAGCATCTTTGAGCCCGACAAAGTTAACCCCTTTTACGACTCTTCCGTCTTTGACATCGAGGCACGGAATTATCCTTTTAGCCAAAAAATCCACTCTATTTTCCACCTTTGTCGCCATCTTAGTGACGCAATATTAACGAAGTTTTGCTTGCGCTTTTTGCGGCTTCTTAATTGTTTATAAGCAAACTTTCAGTACTATTAGGACCAAAATCTTTTAAAAAGTCTTAAACGTTGCAGGTAGTAGCCAAAAAAAAATTCGGTCAAAACTTTTTAAAAGACGAATACTACCTTAACCAAATCATCCAGTCGATGCCCGAGAACGACAACATAGTCGTTGAAGTCGGACCTGGACTAGGTGATTTAACCGGCAAGCTTTTGACAAAAAAAGCGGTAGTTGCCGTTGAGGTTGACACGGATTTGATTTCAAATCTGGAGTCTAAGTTCAAAGATCAAATAAAAAACGGTAAGTTTCGCCTGCTCCATGCGGATATACTCTCTGTTTGGGACGAAGCGATAAGTTTTGCGCCAAAAGTAGATATAGTCGCCAACTTACCGTATTACATCGCTACGAATATAGTACTAAGAGCAATCAAGGACGAAAGAATAGAGAATATCGTCGTCATGGTTCAAAAAGAGGTTGCCGACAAGTTTTGCGCAACCCCAAAATCATCCGATTTTGGCGCTATATCCGTAATTTGTGATGCGATGTGTCAAAGGGGAATAGTCTGTGAACTTCCGCCTTCGGCTTTTGAACCGGCCCCAAAGGTCTTTTCTAGCGTTTTAAACCTATCTAAACGCAAAAAACCTTTGATAGAGAAGGCTTTGTATAGCGACTTTGAAAGTTTTTTGAAAAGCTCTTTTTTGGCTCCAAGAAAGATGCTTTTTAAAAATCTCTCTAACGCATACAAAAAAGAGCTTCTCTCGGCCGCATTTGAAAAATTAGAACTATCTTTGAATATAAGACCTCACGAGCTTTCGACCGAGCTTTTTGTCAAGCTTTTTACGGAGATAAATCATTCAAATAGCTAAATAAAAGGGCTTAGAATGGAAAATTTCGAACAAAACAAAGAACAGCAAGAAGCCGTTCAGACACAAACAGAAAACAGACAACCGCCAACCCCTCAGGGTGAAGGCGGCGAAGGCAGAAGATCGGCCAGAGCGGAGGAGTATTTCAAAAACAGGAAACAGAAGTTTTTCGGCAATAAAAGAGTGCGCGATGAAAGAAATGAGAGATTGGAGAGAGAAGATAGAGGCGGCGGACACCACAGCAGCCAACAAGATGAGAGTGCAAATCTAGGATGGCATACAAATATCAAAAATGCCATCGAAGCCAACAAGAGAATCCAGCAAAATAGACTAAATCCTGATATAAAACTAAACCATAACACAAAAGCGACAATCAGGATAACCCCTCTAGGCGGTCTCGAAGAAATCGGTGGAAACATTACGGTTATAGAGACACAAAATAGCGCTATCCTCGTAGATGTCGGCATGAGCTTTCCAGAAGACGATATGCATGGCGTAGATATATTGATCCCGGATTTTTCTTACATAAGACAAATCAAACACAAAATAGCCGGCGTAGTAATAACACATGCCCACGAAGACCATATAGGCGCAGTACCTTATCTTTTTAGAGAGATGCAGTTTCCAATCTATGGAACCCCTCTGCCACTAGGAATGATAGGCAATAAGTTTGACGAACATAAAATGACGGAGTATAAAAGATATTTCCGTGCAATCGAAAAGAGAAGGGTAATTAAAATAGGCGATTTTGAAGTCGAGTGGATGCATATGACGCACTCCGTAATCGATGCGTCAAGCCTTGCTATTACAACCGAAGCCGGCACAATTATCCATACCGGCGACTTTAAAATAGACCATACTCCAATAGACGGATACCCCGCAGACCTTCATAGGCTTGCATATTACGGGGAAAGAGGAGTTCTATGTCTTCTGTCCGACTCCACGAACTCTATGAGACCTGGCGTTACACTATCTGAAAGCAGCGTAGGACCTACTTTTGATACGATATTCTCTCGCTCAAAAGGCAGAGTTATTATGTCCACCTTCTCCTCCAATATCCACAGGGTATATCAAGCGATAGAGATGGGCATTAAATACAACAGAAAAGTTGCGATTATCGGTCGCTCAATGGAGAGAAACCTTGAAGTTGCGATGAACTTAGGATATATCAAACTCCCATTTGGGATATTCATAGATGCGGCGGAAGTGGCAAAATATCCTGACAATGAGATACTTATTATCACCACCGGCTCACAGGGCGAAACAATGAGCGCACTATACAGAATGGCGGTAAACGAGCATAGACATATCAAGCTAAAACCCTCAGATATGGTAATTCTATCCTCAAGCGCCATTCCAGGTAATGAGGGTAGCGTATCCACGGTACTAAACTATATTCTAAAAGCCGGAGCGAACGTAGCATACAAAGACTTCTCAGATATCCACGTCTCCGGACACGGCGCTCAAGAGGAGCAAAAACTAATGCTTCGCCTCGTAAAACCTAAATTCTTTTTGCCTATCCACGGTGAGTACCAGCACGTTGCCAAACATAAAGAAACTGCTATTGCGTGCGGTATAGATGAAAGAAATATCATTCTAATGGAAGATGGCGACCAGATAGAGCTAAATGCAAGAGGCATGAGAAAAATTAAAACCGTCAAAAGCGGGAAAGTATACATCGACAACCAAAGAAACAACCAAATCGAAGAAGACGTCGTTATGGATAGGCAAGAGCTTGCCGAGAACGGTATCGTTATTATAGTGGCATTCGTAGACAAGCAAAACAAAGCGTTAATCGAAAAACCTAAAGTTTCAAGTTTTGGTCTAGTGTCTGATAGAGACGACAGAAACTTCTCCGAAGAGATGGAAAATGTACTTGTCAGTTTCTTGCAGAATGCAAACAAAGAGGTTGTAGAGAACAAAAGAGTGCTCGAAAACGAGATAAGACAGGTGCTTAAAAAACATATCTTTAGAGCTCTAAAAAAATACCCGGTTATAGTGCCGACAATTTTTGTGCAATAAAAAATGCAAAACTATAAACAAATCGCAGCAGAGGTATTAAGACTGGAAGCGGCCGAACTATCGGCCTGCGCTGACAGGATAGACGACTCGTTTGAGAGAGCCGTAGAGGCTATCTATGCAATCAAGGGTAAACTAGTCATTATTGGAGTCGGTAAATCCGGGCTTGTCGGCGCAAAAATAGCGGCTACAATGGCCAGCACCGGTACTCCTAGTTTTTTTATACACCCTACCGAAGCGATGCACGGCGATCTTGGGATGATAAGCAAAGAGGACGGCGTGCTTGCGATAAGCTACAGCGGAGAAAGTGAAGAGCTGGTAGCAATACTGCCGCATCTGAAAAGGCACGGGGTAAGGCTTGTGGCAATGAGTAGAGATAGTGGCTCGTCGCTTGCAAGCTTTGCCGATATTCACCTCAACATAGCCGTATCCAAAGAAGCGTGTCCGCTAAACGCTGCCCCAACCAGCTCCACCACCCTTACTATGGCGCTTGGCGACGCATTGGCGGTTGCACTGATGAAAAAACGCGGATTTAAAAAAGAGGATTTCGCATATTTCCACCCCGGCGGAACTCTTGGCAAAAGACTTTTTGTAAAAGTAAAAGATATTATGAGAAGCGAAAATCTGCCTATTGTTTCATGTGAAACAATTTTGAAAGAAGCGATTATAAAAATGTCGGAAGGGAAGATCGGCTCCGTTATTTTTGAAAATGACGGTAAATTAGCCGGAGTTCTAAGCGACGGTGATCTAAGACGGGCTCTAATGGACGAGAGTTTTTCCTTGGACAAAAAAGCATTTTCTTACGCCAGTAAAAATCCAAAATCGATAAACGACGAAAACATTTTGGCGGTAGATGCGCTTAATACAATAGAGACAAATAAGATACAGCTTTTGGTTGTTACAGATGAATGCGGCACAATAAAAGGCGCACTTCACATACACGATTTAGTGGAAGCTGGTATAAAAAGATGAGAAAAAAAGTAGAAAAAGTAAGACTAAACAAACTTATTGCCGACAGAAGTGAATACTCTAGGCGTGAAGCGGACAAGCTTATACAAGACGGCTACGTAAAAGTAGAGGGCAAAGTAGTTACGAACCCGGCTGAGAGCTTCGATAAAAATATCGACGTAAGCATCAAAAACAGAAGACTAAAGCCTGCAACCGATTTTTTTACGGCAATCGTCTACAATAAACCAAAAGGCGAACTCGTATCAAAAAGCGACCCGAGAGGCAGAAAAACTATATTTGACTCGCTGGATAACAAATTTAAAAAGTTTATTCCAGTAGGTAGGCTCGACTATGCATCAGAAGGCGTACTTATTCTTACCGACTCGTCCAAAGTGGCGACTGCGCTTATGAATTCGGACCTAGAGAGAACATACAACGTAAAAATAAAAGGCGATATAACAAAGCAAATTGAGGATGCAATGCTCTCTGGCGTAGAGCTAAGAGATTCAAAAGTCGGCGCTCACGAAAAAAGCGCCCCCGTCAATATGACAATAAAACCTTTTATAGGATACAAAATAATCAAAAACTCTCCTACCTTTTCAAAGCTCAGCGTCAAAATAGCAGAAGGTCAAAATAGAGAGCTTAGACGTTTTTTTGCGCACTTTAAAAGAGAGGTTGTGGACCTAAAAAGAGTGGGATACGGATTTATTAATCTAAACGCTTTACCGACAGGCAAAACAAGATATCTGACAAAAGCGGAATATAGTGAACTTAGAGATTTTATCAAAAAAGGGGAATAGATGTTAAAAAAACTGACATACAAAACAAAACACAAAAGCGAAATGATACAGATAACAAACGATATCAAAGAGCTTGTTATCAAATCCGGCATCAAAGATGGAATAGCTGTAGTATTTACCCCCCATACGACCGCTAGCGTACTTTTGTTTGAAAACAATGATCCTAATCTATCGAGAGATTTTCTTAAAAAAATGGCCGAATTTGCGCCGGCAGAAGCCAAATATGCACATATCGGCGATAATGCGCATGCCCACATCAAATCAGGCGCATTAGGCGGCGGCGTGACCTTAATCATAGAAGATGCGAATATCATAATGGGTAAGTGGCAGGGAATCTATCTAGCCGACTTTGACGGTCCAAGAGAAAGAGAAGTTTATCTAAAGATAGTCGATTGAAGATAGCGATAATAGGCGGCGGTATATCAGGAGTTGCAACCGCCTTTTACCTAAAAAGATTCTCTCCGACAAACGAAATAACCGTCTTTGAAAGAGAGCCTGATTTTGGCGGAAAGTTAAAAACAGTCAAAAAATACGGCTTTTCGATAGAGATAGGCGCAAACGGGTTTTTGTCAAACAAACCGGATACGCTTGATCTTGTTAGGGATGCCGGCCTCGAGCATCTGCTTATGCCTAGCTCTGACAAAGCAAGAAAGAGGTTTATCTTCGACAAAGGCAAGCTACATCAACTGCCGGAAAATCCAAAAGCGTTTCTAAAAACGAAACTGTTAAGCCCTATAGGCAAACTTAGAGTTTTGTTTGAATTTGTTATTCCCGCCAAAAAAAGCGACACCGAAGAGAGTTTGCAGGATTTTGGCTATAGAAGAGTCGGCAAAGAAATGACCAACGTCTTTTTGGATGCAATGACGGCCGGCGTATTTGCCTCCACACCCGAAAAACTCTCGGTAAATGCTGCATTCCCTGCCGTAGTAAAACTTGAAAAAGAGCACGGCGGGTTGTTTAAGGGAATGCTTGCCAAAAAGAAAAAAGAGGCGGGACCTGGCGGAATTCTTATGAGTTTCAAAGGCGGCGTATCTACATTTATAGAAGCGCTTGCCGCATCGTTTAGCTTCAATAAAAAGCTAAACTGCGAAGTTACAAAGGTAAAAAAACTCGGTCTTAAATGGCTCGTAGAGGCATCCGACGGCACACAAGAAGAGTTTGACAAAATAGTAATAGCAACGCCTGCTTTTGTCGCCGCAAGGCTTTTAAAAGAAGAGGATGAGGAGCTCTGTGAGCTTTTAAAAACTATAGAGTACTCTCCGGTAGCCGTTGTCGCCCTAGGATATGACAACCTACCCCACCCACTAGACGGATTTGGTCTTCTAACGACAAAACGTTCCGGCATTCCGGTGCTTGGGATACTATGGGATAGCTCAATATTCCCAGATAGAGCCGAAAACGGCAATAAACTTTTAAGGGTAATGATAGGCGGCCAAAGACAACCGCTGCTTGCGCTAAAAGAAGAAGACGAGCTGCTAAACATAGGCACTGGCGGAATATCCGAAACGATGGGCGTATATGAAGAACCGCTTCTAAAACACGTAGTTAGATGGCACAAAGCAATACCAAACTATGCGGTAGGGCATTTAGCGCTAATAGATAGGATATTTGGTAGGGTTGCCAGACTAAAGGGGCTATATCTAAACTCAAACGCCTACAAGGGTGTAAGCTTCAACGACTGCGTCAAAAACTCCAAAGAAACCGCACTTAAAATAATTAGCGAGTAATTTTACTCGCTGTTCATCATTGCAAGAAACTCCTCGTTGCTCTTTGTGGCAAGCATTTTCGAGAATATAAATTTGAGCGCCTCCGCCTCATCTTTCATACCGCTGTTCATTGCAGTTCTTAGCGCCCATACCCGCTGGAGCGTTTGAGGCGCAAGAAGAAGCTCTTCTTTTCTAGTGCCGGACTTGATAAGGTCGATTGCGGGATAGATTCTTCTATCTGCAAGATTTCTAGAGAGAATAATCTCCATATTACCCGTACCCTTGAACTCTTCAAAGATAACCTCGTCCATTCTACTGCCAGTGTCTATAAGCGCCGTAGCTATAATAGTAAGGCTTCCTCCGCCCTCTATATTTCTAGCCGCACCGAAAAATCTTTTCGGTTTATGCAGGGCATTTGCGTCAACACCGCCCGATAAAACTTTACCGCTTGACGGAGTAACCGTATTGTATGCCCTTGCAAGCCTTGTTATGGAGTCAAGTAGTATCACTACATCCTTGCCCATCTCCACAGCTCTTTTCGCCTTTTCTATCACGAGCTCCGCTACGCGTACGTGGTTTGCGGCAGGCATATCAAACGTTGAGCTATACACTTCACCCTTTACGCAGCGCTGCATATCCGTAACCTCTTCCGGTCTCTCGTCTACAAGCAGTACGATTAGTTCGACCTCCGGATGGTTTGTACTTATACCGTGCGCCATCTCTTTTAGGATTTCCGTTTTACCGCTACGAGGCGGAGCGACTATAAGACCCCTTTGGCCTTTACCGATAGGCGTAAATAGGTCTATAGTTCTGCCTGTTAGTTTTAGCGGTGAATATTCCAATTTTAGTTGAGAGTTTGCGTATAGCGGCGTTAGGTTATCAAATAGCGGTCTTTTTTTGCTCTCTTCAGGCGGTAAATAGTTGATGGCTTCTATTTTTAGTAGCGCAAAGTATCTCTCCTGCTCTTTGGGCGGTCTCACCTGTCCCGTTACCGTATCCCCGTTTCTAAGACCGAATCTTCTAATTTGGGTGTTAGATACGTATACGTCGTTGATACTATCCGAGATATTGGTATCCGTAGCCCTCAAAAAGCCGTATCCGTCTCCGGCGATCTCTAGCATACCCGAAAACAGCATGAAGCCGCCTCTAGATATTTGCGATTTGAGTATTTCAAACATCAAATCCTGTCTTTTCAGCTCGTTTGGATTTTCCACCTCAAGTTCGGAGGCTATCGCAACCAAATCATCAAGCCCCATAGTTCTTAGGTCTTCTATTTTGTAGCCATCAACTGGAATGTGGGTTCGTTTTTTGGAAGTTTTGGTTTGGGAATTTTGAGACTCGGAAGACATATATAGCCCTTAATTTAGATTATTTCGAAATGAAGTTTTAGGCGGGAAAGCCGCCAAATGGAAGTTGATAACCTTTTGTAGTTGGATGAGATTTTAGCAGTTAAAAACTTAAACCGGCGAATAAAGCCGCCTTATATACTGCCCAGCTAAGCACTCCGGCAAAAAACCCAGCTATTATGTCATCCCACATCACGCCGTTTCCGCCAGACAACTTTCTCTCTGCAAGACCTATAAAGGAGGGTTTTTTGATATCAAGTATTCTAAAAAAGACAAAAACAAGCAGCGCTTGAACCCATATATTTGTCATGGAGGCCGTCATAGAGAGGGCTATAAACGTACCGGCAACTTCGTCTACGACTATTCTAGGATCGTCGTGTTCGCCACCTTCGGCCTCATACTTGTTTATCTCTTTGATGGATATAGCCGTCAGCAAGAGAGCCGCCAAGAATAGAGTGGTAGAACCGAGTGTCCACAATATTAAAAATCCCACCGGCAGCGCCGCAAGCGTACCCATGGTTCCGGGGGCATATTTCGATAGCCCTGCGCCGAAAAATGATAAAAATATAAGTCTTTTATTCATCTTATGCACTCCTTACGGCAAAGCTGTTCGTTGCTTGCGTTGGGATTTCATCCCAAACCCCCAAGGCTATGCCTAACGGCGAGAAATTATTCATTTATTGCGCCTCTAATTTAGGGAAGTTGTTTGATACAAAGCCATCAGTTCGTTATAAAACTCTCTCTCGGAGTGCTCTTCTATAAGCCCGCTATTTGTCGTAAGGTCATTATATAGTTTACCCAGATTTTTAAAGCGATTTGGAAACATCTTTGATAAATAAATAGCGGAAACATCTTTTCTCATCAAAATCGCGGGCGGCAAAAGGCCTGTTTTCAGCAGCTGCAACAGCGACTCTGCATTAAAGTTGATATGATGGTGCATACCGTGCGGGCAGGATCTTTGGGTCACTAGCGTCTTGCAGACGTTGCAATATACGAAGTAGTTTGATATATCTATCTTCATATCTATGCCCACAAACGAATCGAATATACTCTTAATCTCGTGGCTCTCATAGAACATACCCAGCCCCGCATGGTTCGCACCGATAACGAAGCTATCGCATCCAAAGTTTTGAATAACTATCGCATCTAGCAAAAGCTCGTTGGTACCGGCAAAAAGATAGGTATTTTCAAAAGGGACGACGACAACCCTATCGGACGGTAGATAGTTAGTTATTAGATGCTCCAAAGCCTCGTTTCTGATAGAATAAGAAAGCTCGTCAGAGGAGTACGGTTTTGACAAGAAGATAACCACAAGGTCGTTTTTTTCGAGCGTCAATCTAATCAATCTCTCGTGCGCCCTGTTTAGAGGCCTAGCCGACATAACCATCCCGGCTACGTGTTTTGCGTCTATTCTTTTTTTGGCTTCCTCTATTTTGGCTTTCGCTCTTTTTACGTCGTCAAACTCAATCTTATAGTTCCCGCTAATCGCGTATTTACCGAGTCTCGATAGCGTATTTGCGACACCAGGGTGAGACGTATCCCTTGTTCCGTAAATCTTCTCCACCCTGGCCATAGGGTCTATCTCAAACACCTCGTCGACTTCTAGATAACCGACTATCTGATGGTTTTCTACGAGGTTTATCGTCTCGCCTTTTTTTAGGCTCTCAAGCACCTCTTTGTTTCTCTTGCCGCTAGGCGCCAAAAGAAAAGAAAACGGAAAGCTTCTGTCTTTATAAAGCGAAGTTTCGTCTACTTTTTTCGCCTCAGCGCTACCCATAAGACCTTCAACAGGGCTAAGCACGCCTTCTTGTACCAGAGACAGGGAGGCTACCGCCTCTTTATCGATAAATAGCGATTTATTTCTTTTTGTAGATGCCATGTTTCTTTCTTTTTTCCCACAACGATTTTCTGGATATTCCAAGCTTTTTCGAAAGCTCTACGTCAGGATATTTGTCTTGAAAAGCTATCAATATATTTTTTACGTAGTCCTCTATCGTAAATATCTCTTTGCTTCCGACAAACCCCTCGTCGCTCTCAAGCTCAACGACCTCTATCGATTCGTCGTCTATCGGCTCGGTAGACGAAAAAACGACGTTTTTTGAAGCTATGACTTCCAAAAAGAGCTTTTTATCGCTCTTTTTTAAGGATTCGAAATGTACGGCGTAGATGATAGATTTATTATCGTGCTCGGTAAAAAACTTTTCGTCAAAATCTCTTTGGAGCGACAAAAACTCGAGCCTCATCCCTTTTACTGCGGCGAGTTTAAACGCATAGGCATCCATCTTTTTTTGCGACGAGGAGTAGAGGGCTTTAGGAAGCTCCGTTTTTTTTGGAATATCCGGAAGAGTTGACGATGAAAAAGAGCTTAAGAGATATTTTTTAAGAGAGTCGTTCTCTTTGAGTAGCCTCTCATAATCTAGATAGTGGTTTATTTTTTTGATTAGCTCTTCGATCATAAAAGGCTTTAAGATATAGTCTTTCGCTCCGGCTTTTAGCGGTATCGATACCGTATCGTTATTAATATAGTTAACCATTAGAATAATGATAGATTTTTTGTATCTATCTATTACCGGCATAAAGTTTTGCGCACCCGTAGAGGTAGACAAAAGCACCACGTCGAAAAACTCATCCTTAATCGCATCTTTTGCGCTTGCCGCTATTTCGCAGTTGTAGCCGTTTTCAAGCAGTTTACTTGCAATACTTTGCGCCAAATATATTTCATTTTCAACAATTAGTATTTTCAAGTTTTTGTCCAATCAAAAAATTTCAGGGTGGCTACGCTGAGTACCGCAACGCCCTCCCCTCTTCCTATAAAGCCCATTTTTTCCGAAGTTGTCGCTTTGACACATATCTTATAAGGCGAAAGTTGCATAATTCTTGCCAAACTTCTCTTAATTTCGTTTTTATGTTCCGCCAGTCTCGGCTTTTGGGCTATCACCGTCAAATCAATATTTGACACCTCAAATCCGACACCCCTAACAAGTGCCATCACATCCGATAGCAGCTTTTTGGAGTCCGCATTTTTATATTTTTGGTCGTTATCCGGAAAAAACTCGCCTATATCGCCAAGTCCCGCCGCCCCCAAAAGAGCATCTATGACGGAGTGTATCAGCACATCCCCATCGGAGTGCGCCTTAAAACCGCCGTTTTCGGATAGTTTGACGCCACCTAGCACGCAAGCCCTGCCCTCTTCAAACGCATGGGTATCAAATCCTATTCCGTTAAAGCTGTCGCTTGACGGGGCTTTCAAACATGCAAGAAGGGCCAGATCCTCTTTTCTTGTAAGCTTTGTTTGTTTTTTGGAGCCTTCCACGAAACCGACATTAAATCCGGCTTTTTTCATCGCTCCGGAATCGTCGGTAAAGAGATCTTCGCCAGATAGCGCCTGCAATAAAAGATTTTTTTTGGAGAGTTGAGGGGTCTGAATGAGCCTAAGCTCGCTTCTATCTATATACTCTGCGCCAAAAACAGTCGTATCCGCCACGCCTATAGACGGAGCGACGCAGTCAAACTCCTCTTTTTTGGCTATTACCCTTTTTACACACTCCTCGTCTACGCAACATCTAGCGACATCTGCGCTTAACACATACTCTCCCGTCGCAGCGCCTATCGCATTTTTTAAGGAGTCTTGCCTCTCCTTGCCACCGCAAACAAATAGGTAGTCGGCAAAATTTTGCATATACCCTATCTCTTTGCTGTCAGCCACCACGATAATCTCTTTAAAAGCGTGCATCTTCTCAAACTGTCTGGCCACAAATAGCCAAAGCGGCTCATCGCCTATTCTTAGCCACTGCTTTTTAACACCCATACCAAAACGGCTAGAACTTCCCGCCGCCAAAAGGATTAGAGATATTTCGGACAATTTCAGCCTTTTTTTTGTTTTTTGTGGTTATATTTTCCAAAAATTATACTTTAAATACACTGTATAAATTCGTAACACTTAAGGAGCTTTCATGCTAAGAAGCGAATGGGTAAAACCAAGAGAGGCGGACAAGACCAGAACTCAAATGCACTACGCCAAAAGAGGCATTATAACCGAAGAGATGCGATACGTCGCAAACGTAGAGGAGCTCGATGCGGAGTTTGTCAGAAGCGAGATAGCCAGAGGGCGGATGATAATCCCGGCGAATATAAATCACCTAAGCCTTCAGCCTATGGCGATAGGTATCGCCTCAAAATGCAAAATAAACGCAAATATAGGCGCCAGTTCGCTCTCTAGCTGTGCACAAGAAGAGCTCGAAAAACTAAACGTCTGTTTAAAATATGGAGCCGATACGGTGATGGATCTATCCACGGGCGGCAATCTAGACGAAATCAGGGAGGCATTAATCCAGCACTCTACTGTGCCGATCGGAACGGTGCCAATGTATCAAATAATATACGAATGCGGCAACGACATCGAAAACCTAAATATCGAGACGATGCTAAGCGTTTTGGAGAGACAGGCGAAACAGGGCGTTAGTTACTTTACGATACACGCAGGTTTTCTTCTAAAATTTATGCCGGAAGTCGCAAAAAGAAAGATGGGTATCGTCTCAAGAGGCGGCTCTCTCATTGCGGCATGGATGATAAAAAATCATAAAGAAAACCCGTTTTACGAAGCGTTCGATGCGATACTGGACATCTGCGCCAGATACGACGTATCGCTCTCTCTGGGCGACTCTTTGAGACCGGGCTGTATAGCGGACGCCTCTGACGCCGCACAGCTAAATGAGCTAAAAGTGCTAGGAGAGCTGACACTAAGGGCATGGGATAAAGATGTTCAGGTAATGATAGAAGGTCCTGGGCACGTACCGCTCAACCAAATAGAGCGCAACATGAAAATAGAAAGAGAGTATTGCCACGACGCACCGTTTTATATCCTTGGACCGCTAGTTACAGATATTGCGGCCGGATACGACCATATAGCCTCCGCAATAGGCGCAGCTGTTGGTGGCTGGCATGGAGCTAGCATGCTCTGCTACGTAACACCAAAAGAGCATTTGGGACTACCGAATATGGCGGACGTAAGAGAAGGGATAATAGCCTACAAGATAGCCGCTCACGCCGCCGACATAGCCAGGGGGCGCAAAAACGCTAGAAGCAGGGACAATGCGATGAGCGACGCTAGATATGCGTTTGATTGGAACAAGCAGTTTGAGCTAGCGCTAGACCCGGAAAGAGCAAAAGAGTACCACGACGAAACCCTTCCAGCTGAAGGGTTTAAGGATGCGGAGTTTTGCTCGATGTGTGGACCGAAATTCTGCGCTTACAAAGTTACGCAAGAGGCGTTTAAAGAGCTTTAATACCGCTAAGAAGGCCTGAAATACGGCCTTTTGCACTCTCTTTTTTAAAATCCGCAACCAGCGACTCAAATCCTTTAATAAAAATTTCCACTATTTTTAGATAAAACTCGCCGAAATTTTCCGTCTTAGTATGCAAAATGGCGACATACATCGAAAACAGCATATGTCTGAGAGAGCCGCCGAATAAAAAGAAGAGTACGTCGTTTTGGGACTCTTTTTTTCTCGCAAACTCGTCGAATAGCCTTAAAATAACAAAAAATCCTCGCTTATCAACAATGCGCAAGAGCAAAACGGAAAGCAGCTCTTTTTTGAATACCTCTATCTCTTTTTCGATATCTGCCATCCCATTTTTTTCAAATACCTCTTCGCTAACATTTGAAAACATCGACTTTATCTCCAAAATGGCATTTTGCTTGTCCAAAACCGCCAACATCGGCTCCCTGCAAGGCTTTGCACCAATGATCATTGCGCCATCGGATATGTTATACACGTTGCACTCTTTATTGTCGTATATCGCAAACTCTAGTACGTTTCTAGAGAGATTATAGAGCTGGTTTGAATATATCTCGCTCTCTTCAAAATTCGCCGCCACTCTCACAGAACCTTCCGGCAGCTCGTTTGTTTCGTTATAAATCGAATCTTTGGAGTGGACCGTACGACCCTTTTTGTATCCTACGTCTATGCCGCACAGATATATATTTTTCGACATCGACAAGGCAAGGGAGAAAGCTGCATTACCGACGAACGGAGAGGAGTTTTTGATTAGAAATTTGGGGCTATTGATATAGCTCGAAGCGGTATAATCCCTAAAAAAAAGATATCTCTCCCCTCTCGTGGCCGACAAGGTATCCGGATCGACGACGTTGGCGGCTATCATATCTATATCATCTACGCCGACTTCTCTTAGTATGCCGCCCAGATAATCGGTTCTCTCTATCTCTATTTGAAAATCGGGTCTTATGCCGTGTTTTAAAAGCGTTTTTAGCGCCGTTCCGGCAGAGAAAATGACCATTCTGTCTTGATTTTTTGACAAAAACCAGGCAAAGTCATCTAAGCTCGCCCCGTTTCCGACGACGAATATAGGAAAATCAACTCTATCTCTTGCGCCCGTATAAACCGGATATTTTAGATTTGAATAAGGGCAGTTTTTTTGCGAATTTCGCCATCCTACCATCTCGTCCTCATAGCTTCCGATCCCCCTAAGAAGAGTTGCCGACTCTAGCCGAACGGAGTTTTTGACGCTCTCGATTTGCGGCGCATCAAACAGCGTAAGCTCCAGCCGCGGATAAAGGGCTGCATATCTATGCCTTAAGAAAAAAACCCTAATCTCAGATGGAGTGGGAGGCTCCCCTACCCCCAAAAACAGCTCCTTGCACTTGGCAAAAAGCGCTTCGTAATCCACAAGATGCGCCGATATTCCAAAAAAATCGACAAACGGCTCATATACAAATAGCGCCTCAAAGCCTTCGTACTCTTCGTTCATCGCTTCCAAAACAAAACCGCCCCCTATTCCATATATAGAGGCAAACGGAAGATACGCTCTAGGTAGGTCAATTTCACCCGGATTCATACCGTTTATATACGCATAGCCAAACATCTCCTTGCACGCCGCACCGGTAAATACAAGATTGGAGGAGGCCATATAAAAAGGATTTTGCTCAAAACCTATTTTCCACTTCGTATGGGAGAGCGGATTTTTGGCGCTCTCTACAGATGATTTGACGGCGACGTATCTGCCATCCGCACCTGTGGGATATACAAGGGTATTTGAGGCTAGATTTAGGATATTTACGCCGCACTCGTCAACGACAAGGCCAAACATGGATGGTTTTTGAGAGAGTTTTTCGTATAGTTTTTGCTCTTTTTGCTTGAAAAACTCTAGATTTTTTAGAAACCTTTGCCTTAAAAGCGATTTTGCCTCTGTAGCGCTAACGCTTTCTATTTTTTCCAAAAATTTCACTATTTTCCCTAATTATTAAGCGGTTTTTAATAATGTTAGCAATATAACAATAAAAAGTGATTCTAGCCACAAAAAAATCATGTTAGTGTGGTTATAATACTTTGTTGAAAAATTTATAATAG
>JAEMQC010000024.1 GCA_022758985.1 Campylobacteraceae bacterium | reverse complement strand
AAATCGGCGAGATATACCGGGCGCAAAGTTCCTGCTCCGCTTGAGGGATTTCGCGTCATCAAGCAGTTTGGACCGTATATAGACCCGATATATAAGATACGTATACACAACGACTCCGTGACGCTTCGTTCAAACTCTTCTGACGTGATGGTAAAAAACATTATGGACGGTAAGATAGTGTTCGCAAAGCAGGTTGCGGCTCTTGGGAATGTGGTTATCGTGCAGCATGACGGAAATCTACACTCGATCTATGCCCATCTGACCAAAATAGCCCCTACGGTGCAGGCCGGTAAAAAGATAGAGCAGGGCGCCATAGTGGGCAGGATAGATAAAGAGCTTACGTTTGAGATAACAAAAGAGGATGTGCCGATAAATCCGATGGATGTTATTATTGCGGATTAACGCTATTTGATATCATGTAGCTTCAGTACAAATTCTACCTCTCCGGTGCCAATGCGAAGTTGTTTTGCTATCTCCTCTATGCTAAATCCGTTTGAAAAAAGGGTAGTTATCCTGTTTTCGTCTAGCCCCGTAGAGCTAGGAGCGACCGCAGTAATAGGCTTTATCTTGTTTTCTAGCTCTAGGTATCTCTCGATAATGCTCTCTTTAAATTCTAGATTGTCTTTTTGAAGCTCTTGGAATTTGTCTATAATCAGACGGCTAACTTCTGAGAACTCTTCCAGATTTTGGTCGCCTCCAGTAGTATTTTCATGGTGCGATCTGGATTTGAGCTCTTTTTCCAGCTTGTGTATGTTTTGGTTTATTAGGTCGAAGGTTTTTTCGTATAGTTTTAGTTTTTTATTGATCGCATTTTCTCTGATATATACGAATACGAATAGGAAAAAAACGGCAACGCTGATTAGTGCGACAAGTATCAAATCCATCATAGCGCCTTCTCCCTTGCTATCTCTTCCCTGTCTTTTGAGGCCAAGTATCCGTCGAAGTCAACCTTGTCTTTTGGCCATATCTTTGTTATCTTTGCAATTTTGGGTTCGACCCCCTCAAAGAATATTGGTATTAACCTCTGTCTAAAAAGCGGCATATCCACTCTTCCATAGTACTTTTTGCCGGGTTCTATGCCCTCTATCTGTATTGTATCAAACCATGCAAAATCAAGCAGAGTACTATTTTGCAGCGGCACAAACTCTTTTATCTCACCCTTGACTATTTTGGTTAGCTCGTCTATTTTTTTATGAAGTTCTGCCAAAAGCATGATCGTCATCTCGTCGGGGGCGTTTTTGCCCTCTTTGGCTTTTAGTTTTAGTATTGCGTCGTCTACCGGATTCGAGCTTGTCTCGCTAAACGTCTCAAACTCTCTTTCAAACTCTTCAAGACGCTCTCCTATCTCCTCGAAGCTGATTTTGGCTGCTATTCGTACAAGTTTCATTTATTTATCCATATATCTATTGATGTAAGGAGGAAAAAGAGTATACCTAGATATCCGTTTAGCGTAAAAAACGCCTTATTGATAGCCTCTTTGTTTCGTCTTACCAGTATATGTTCATACAAAAGCAGCGCAGCGGCAATGCCAACAGCTATAAACGAAGGCGCTCCCAGCTTGGCCTCTTTTGCGAATAAAAACCAAAACAAAACGGTTGCCATATGGAAAACGGCGGCGAAATCTAGCGCCTTTTTCTCTCCGAATACCGACGGGATAGAGCGCAATCCTTCTTTTTTGTCAAACTCAACGTCTTGCAGGGCATAAAATACGTCAAAGCCCGCTACCCAAAATAACACCCCTACTGCCAGATATATACTCCAAAGTGATACGCTTTCGCTGACTGCTATCTCTCCAGCAATAGGGGCAAGCCCAAGGGACAATCCGAGTATAAGATGCGCCGCCGAAGAAAAACGCTTAAAATACGAGTAGGCGGCAAGTATAGGTAGTATCGCAAAAGATAGTTTAAATGCCAGAGCGTTTACAAAAAAAGAGACGGCTATAAAACCGGCGCCGCTCAGCAGTATAAAAAAGAGCTGCGCACCCTCCGATACTCTTCCGTCTACGCTCGGTCTTGTTGCGGTTCTCGGATTTTTGGCGTCAAACTCCCTGTCGACAAATCTGTTTACGCCCATTGCGAACGTGCGCGCAAAAAATGCGGCCGCTACTGCTAGTGCGAGAAGCCAAACCGGGGGCATACCCTCGGCGGCTACAATCATAGCCATAAGGATAAACGGCAACGAAAAAATAGTGTGCGAGAGCATAACGAGCTCTGAAAAATGTCTTAACTTGGCTAGAATGTTCATGCCTTTTGTTTTTGATTTGATTTTAACTAAAAAGGGCTTTTTGAAGAGTTTGGATAAAATTCGAAAATGATAGAAGTGGCGATAATTGGACCGACGGCATCGGGAAAGAGTGACACGGCTCTTGATATAGCTTGTAAAAAGGGGGCGTATATTCTCTCTTTGGATTCGTTATCCTTATATAAAGAGGTAGATATAGCAAGCGCAAAACCTTCTAAAAAAGAGCTTGCAGCAGTTTTGCATTTTGGTATAGACATCATATATCCGAACGAGCCGTTTAATGCTGCGATGTTTATGGATGAATACGAAAGAGCCAAAGAGGCCGCATTAAGAGATAAAAAACATCTGGTAATAGTAGGCGGAAGCTCGTTTTACCTCAAATCAATGATAGATGGTCTTAGCGATATGCCCTCAATATCGGCAAAATCTAGAGGGCGCGCTTTGGATATTGTAAAAAACGATATAGCTGCCGCCTATGAAGAGTTAAAAAATATAGACCCGCAGTTTGCGCAGAACGTAAAAGAAAATGACAGTTATCGAATAGGCAGGGGGCTTGAGATTTTTTTTGAGTTTGGTATTCCGGCAAGCAAGATATTTGCCGAGGCTCCGAAAAAAAAGATAGACTCCGATTTAAAGATTTATGAAATAACGGTCGACAAAGAAGAGCTCAGGGCTAAGATTAGACAGCGCACGGCGAAGATGATAGAAGTCGGAATATTTGAGGAGGCCGAGTATCTACTGGGTAGATACGGCAGAGACGTAAAACCGATGGGGTCGATAGGGCTTAAAGAGGCGCTCTCTTATTTGGACGGCGAGATAAGCAAGGAGCAGTGCGCAGAGCTTATCTGTATACATACGTGGCAATTAGCCAAAAGGCAAACTACGTTTAACAAGGCGCAAATAAAAGCTGATTTTAAGGGCGATAAAGACACCGTAGCGTCTAGCATCGCCGCCTTATTTTAAAATATCGAGAGACTCTTTGCATAGTTTTTTCCAAGGAGAGTCGGCTTTTACCTTTATACACTCCTGCAGCGATGATTTAGCTTTTGCTTTCTCCCCGGCAGCCGTATAGTTGGAAGAGATCTCAAAAAGAGCCCTTGCCCTATCGGAATCGCTCAGCTTTTTGGTTGAAAGCGTAGATAAAATTGCGGCGGCTTTTTTATGATCTCCTTGTTTTGCTAGAAGTCCGGCGTAGTTAAACTCTATCCATGGGCTCTCCACGTATACCTTTAGCTGGTTTTGCAACAAGTAGAGTTTTTCCGAGTATTTTAGGTTTGATAACATATCGTTTCTAGCGATGGCAAATCTGATGGCGTCCTTGTACGCCGTAATTGTTTTCGGATCTTTTGGATATTTGGACTCTATTATCGCCATTGATTCGTTTAAAAGATTTGGATCTTTATAGTCCATCGCCAGAGTTACGCCGTCAAATGCTATGTCGGCAAACTCGCTTCTCTTATAGATTTTTGAGAGCGCAATAACATCTTTTGTAGCCTGATACGCCTCTTTCGTCTTGCCAAGCTTCATAGCCGCCGTCTCAAACCTGTACAGCCAAGGCAGCTTTGCCGCAAGGTCTTTGTCCGCTAGATGCTTTTGCGATAGTGCAAGAGCTTTTGCGTATTCCGATGTTGCCATATAGCACTCAAACAATTTTGGCTCCTCTGCGGCTAGAGGCGTTATTCTGTTTTTGGCAAGCAGCGATAGCGCCTCTTTGCACTCGTTTCTGGCTAGTTTGGCGCTAAACTGTTCTTTTTCGGCCTTGGTTATATATTGTCCCGCTTCGCCGATTAGCTCCTTAGGCAGTCCGGCGGTTTTGGGCTCCAAAGCCAAAACCTCGTCGTATCGTTTCGCATCCAAAAGGGCTTTCATGGTTTTTACGAGCGCTTTTTGTCCTATCTGCTCTTTCGGGTATTTTTCCGCCAATTTTGCAAGTTCGGACAAGCTGATGTTTTTATCCTGCCCAAAGTTTAGCTTGTCTAATTTCGGCTCTACAAGGTTAGCGAATCGTCCGCCTTTAAACTCTTGCAAATATCTCGAATAATAGCTTTTTGCCTTTGCGCCGTCCCCGATCGCCGCAGCCCAGTCGCCAATCTCGCTAAGCAGCGTTTCGTAGTTTTCGTTTTTCTTATTCAGTTTGGCTAGCAGCGCTTCGCCGACCTCAAGCGCTTGACTATATATATTGGCTCTGGCGAGCTTTTTTGCAAATGTGTAGGCCTTCTCGTCATCTTTTAGTATGAAGTTGATATTTCCTTTCAGGATTTTGCCGTAGTACTCTTTGGCGTTTTCGGTATCGCCCATAGATAGGTACAAATCGGCGGCTTTAAATGCGGCTATCGATGCGGTCTCGATGTTTTTCGTCTCATATAGAGCTTTTCTGTATAGCTCTATCGCTCTTTTGCCTTTCGAGAATCTAAGCGCATCGCCGTAGTCTATCATCGCCTGTTTCGATATTTCCGAGAAACCAAAATCGTTTACTATCCTCTCATAGTAGTAGTCGGCGTTTTTGAAATCCTGGTTTCTGGCATATGCGTTCATAATGGCTCTTAACACCTCTGGCGCCTTCTCGTCGGCCGGGAAATTTTTGAGCCAGTTTCTGCCAAGCTCTATCGCCGCATTATTATTTGCCGATCCGCCTAAACCAACCAGAGATTTTATTCTTATTAGCTCATACTCGGAGAAAAAAATGGAGTTCGGGTATGTTTTTTGGGCTTTTTCGGCGTATATCATTGCCGATTTGTATTCGCCTTTTTCGTATAGCTTTTTAACGGAGTTAAACTCTGCTATGTCTTGCAAGCTGTTCGCATCGTTTATCGGTAGACCGTCTATGTCGAGCGTTTTTACGTATACGTAGGGGTCGGAAGTGATTGCGACCGGGAAGTTGATGCCCGGGTTTTTCTTTGGCGTTACGAATTTTAGCTCTTTTTCATAGGCCACTATGACAAATTTTCTGGCTCTTTTCTCAAAGCCGGCTTTTTTCTCGTAGCTACTTTTTGGATCGAAATTTTGCGAGAAGATCTCAGATTTCGTTTTGGATGTAATTGCTAGTTTGTAGCCGCCGTTCATATAAGGTTTAACGTTGAAAAATTCGCTCTCAAACCCTTTAAACTGAGTTTTTGGAGGAGTAGAGAACTCACAGATATAGCTGTTTTTTAAAGCTTCGTCGGCTTCGTTTTTGTAGCAGGAGAAAGGCTCTGTGCTCTCAAGGTTTAAAACGGAGTATTTGTCGCCCTTGCTTTTGGCGAGTTTTACTTCTATCTCTAGCGCAAACAAAGAGCTGCATATGGCAGTTAAAACAACTATTTTTTTAAGCATATTCTTATTTTACAGCTACGCTCTTTAAAAACGACTCCAAAAGCCCTCTGGCTCTTTTTGCTATTTTCTCGTCGGTTTTTATATTAAACCACCTAAACTGTCGTCCGCTCTGCTCCCTTCCGGTTAACAAATCGCCGGAGTCTCTATATTGCAAATCAAGCTCCGCTATATCAAAGCCGCTTTTCGTGGCGGCGAATTTTTGGAGTCTTTCGCTGTTTATATCTTTCGTGTACAAAAAGCACCAGCCGCGCTCAGTGTTTCTGGCGACCCTTCCTCTTAGCTGATGAAGGCTGGCTAGACCTAGCTTTTCGGCGCCGACCACTACTATCGTCGAGAGCTTCGGAAGGCTTATGCCAACCTCCATAACCGTCGTTGAGACGATAAGCTCTCCACCGCTTCTAAACTCCTTGAATACCTCCTCTTTTGCGTTATCTTTGCCGTGTGTCACATATACTTTATCGAAGTGCTTTTTCCAAAACCCTTCCGCTTCTTCTAGCGACATATAGTCGCTCATATCGCTTTTTTCGACGAGCGGATAGATGATGGCTACTTGATTGCCCGCCGCTATCTGGTTCTTTATGTGTGCGAATAACCCCTTGAAACCATCCTTCGATATAAGAGTTGTCTCTATGTTTTTTTTGAGCGGATTCTCTTTGATTGTGCTTATATCGACGAGTGTGGCTTCTATGAGCGCCTGCGTTCTTGGAATCGGAGTGGCGGAGAATTGGAAGTAGTGCGGTCTTAGATTGCCGTCGCTTGCTAGTTTTGAGATGAGGTGGCGCTGGTTTGTGCCAAACCTATGCTGTTCGTCTACTATCAATGTTTTGCACGACGGAAGCTTACGATATAAAAGAGCGTGCGTCCCGATTATAAAGTCCGCACCATTTATATCCTCGTCTTTGGCTTTTGAGCTTTGCGTCACCAGAACGGTTTTAATAGAGAGGTATTTTTTTGCTTCTTCGTATATTTGGTTGGCAAGTATTGCGGTCGGAGCTAGTAGCGCCGTCTTGTTTTTGCCGGTCATATGCGCAAGCGCTAGTATAACCGTAGTTTTTCCGCTTCCTACGTCCCCTATTACGACACGTCTAGCCTGTATATTTTTTTGTATGTCGCTTTTGCAATCTTCTATCGCTTTTAGCTGATCGTTCGTCGGTTTAAACGGGAGCTTTTCAAAAAAACCTTGCAACGGCAACGGCTCTATTTTGTGTGCGGGTAGAGTTGTTTTTTTTGATGCCAAAAGCTTTAGGTATGAGTATATTTCTGTAAGCTTGAGCGCCTCTTCGAGCTCTTTTTTGTATGAGCCGTTTTCATAAATCTCGGCCGTGCTTGATGGAAAGTGAAGCTTTAAAATATTCAAAGCCGTCTCATTGTCTAAACCCTCGTTTTTTAGTGCGTCCATCGTCAGATATTTTTGCACGAGTAGCTTGTGTGTCCTGTTTTGCGGACCTTTTACGTATATTTTGTTGATTTCGCCAACAGAAGTTATCTTTTTTGGGTGGATAATGGAGAGATATGGATAGTGTGAGATTTTGCCGTATAGATAGAGTGTTTCGCCGATAGAAAAGATATTTTGCTGGTATCTCTTCGGAGCAAAAAAAACCGCTTTTATATGCCCTTTGCCGTGCGACAAAAGCCGTAGCTCATAGCTAATCGTCTTTGGCGTTTGCTGCTTGGAGAGCACCTCGCAGTAGATTGCGCAAAATTCGTTTTCGGTGAGGGGTTTATCAAGCGTGGTATCTTCGTATTTTTGCGGAACGAACAGAGCAAGATCCAAAACGGATAGGATACCAAGCTTACCAAGCCTCTCCTGATCCGTTTTTTCAAATACCATTTATTTCGTCAGAATAGAAAATGTAAGCTCTGTTATTTCGCTATGGCTTTTGATAAAGTCGTTTAGCTCTTTTAATGATAGATTTTTGATTAATTCTAGCTCCTCTTTGTAAAACCCTATCGGTTGCCCTAGATAGTATTCGTTGAAGCTTCTGGATAGTCTTTGGGACAACGTCTCGTTTCTGAGCGGCTCGCTGCCTAGTATGAAGTTTTTAGCTCCGTCTAACTCTTTTTGTGTGGCTCCTGTTTTGACGAACTCTTCTATCGTTTTTTTGACGAGCTCTTTTGCTTTCTCTTCGTTTTCCGGTTTTGTCTGCAGATGGCCGCCAAAATACGAGTTTGTCTTCGACAGATTAAATCTTGCATACGCCGAGTATGCAAGCCCGTTTTGGACTCTTATGATCTCCATAAGACGACTTCCAAAGCCGCTTGAGCCTAGGATAAACCCGGCAACTCTGGCTTTATATGCGTCTTTATCGTTTGCTTTTATATTTGCTTTTGAGCCAAAGTATATATATGCCTGCTCGCTTTTCTTTTTTATTATTAACTCTTTGTTGCTACTTTTTGCCTCAAAAAACCTCTCGCTCTCTTTCTTGCCGTTTTTTGGCAGCACCGAAAGTAGCGATTTGGCGTAAGAGAGAGCCTCTTTTTCGTCGATGTCGCCGCCTATTACGATGACAGAGTTGCCCACCCCGATATTTTCAGAGATGAATTTTTTTATATCTTCTAGCGTTATTTTTTCAATAGTCGTTTTTGTGCCCAAGGGATCATTTTCAAGCGGAGTATTGCGGAATATCTCTTTTTTTAGAGCCGCATCCGCTACATAGTCGAAGTCATCCTCTTTTTTGGCTATCTGCGACATCGTGATGAGTTTTATTTTTTTGAGCACATCTTCTGAGTAGTTTGGATCGGATAGTAGTTGCGCCGTTAGCTTGACTGCGTCTTTCGCATACTCTTTTAGGCAGGAAAACTCGATTCCGGCCGTCTCAAAACCGCTGTATGCAGAGAGTTTTATCGCTTTTTCGTCCAGAAGCGTTGCGAATTTAGTGCTGCCAAGTTTTTTTGTTCCTTCGTTTAGAAGTTTAAACGAGAGTTTTGAGAGTCCAGTATCTTTGCCATCTTGTATCGAACCCGCATCTAAAAATACTATCTTTGCCGATACAGTTGGGAGGGTTCTGTCTTCTTCGAAAATTACCGGCACTTTGGCGCCTTCAAATTCAAAATACAAAAGTGTGTTAGCCATCAATAAACCTTGAGTCAATATTAAAAATAGTAGTTTTTTCATTCGTAAATCTTTAGAATTTCATACGCCGTGTTGCGTTTTGCCGGTATCTCGCCCGCATCTTTGATGAGCCTTACTATCTCATCCTCCGCCATACGGTTTGCTGCGCCCGCCGCCGCTACTACGTTCTCTTCCATCATAGTGCTACCCATGTCGTTTGCCCCAAAAAATAGAGCTGTCTGTCCGATGTGTGAGCCTTGCGTTACCCATGAGCTTTGGATGTTTTTGAAATTATCCAGATAGAGTCTAGAGAGGGCTAGAATGCGCAGGTATCTATTTGACGTAGCCTTTGTTATGTCGGGATATTCGCGAAATAGTGGTGTATTGTCTGGTTGAAATGACCAGAGGATAAACGCTCTAAAACCGCCCGTTTTATCTTGCAGATTTCTTAGATGCTCCAGATGTTCTATTATCTCCTCATCACTCTCTACGGAACCGAACATCATCGTAGCGGTAGTCTTCATACCGATTTCGTGAGCGCTTTTGTGGATGTCGAGCCATCCGGTCGTATCCAGTTTGTTTGGCGAGATTATGTTTCTGACCCTGTCGACTAGTATTTCTGCTCCCGCCCCGGGAATAGACGAGAGCCCTTTTGCTTGAAGTCTTTGCAGAACCTCTTTTTGGCTTATGCCGGACACTTTTGCTATATATGCTATCTCAGCTGCGGAAAAACCGTGTATCGTTATCTGGGGATAGTTTTTGTGGATAAACTCCACCAGCTCTTCATAATATTCTATTTTGAGCTTTGGATGTACGCCGCCTTGGAAGAGTATCTGCGTGCCGCCGATTTCTATCAGCTCCTCTATCTTTTTGGATATCGTCTCAAAGTCGAGGACATACGCGTCTTCGTCGTTTAATCCACGCTTGAAAGCGCAAAATTTGCACCCTGCTACGCATATATTCGTGTAGTTGATATTTCTATCGACGATAAAAGTGGTTATGTTTTCTGGATGAAGCCGTTTTTTGACCTCTAGAGCCCTTTGACCGAGCTCTAAAAGAGGTGTTTGTTTTAAAAGCTTCAGAGCCTCTTGTTTCGTTATTCTTGGCATGACGACAATTGTAGACAAAAAATGTTTTTTTTATGATTAAGGCGGTACAATTACGGCAGTTACAAACTACTATAAGGCCTACGGTGAACAGTCTAGATATTATAGTTTTATTTTTGGTTTTTGCGCTTGGACTGAAGGGTTTTCTGCACGGTTTTATAAAAGAGGTGGCAGGACTTGCCGCTATAATCGGCGGCATTTTTTTGGCCTCTCGATTTTCGTCTGGCTTTGGCGAATTTTTTGCGCACATGTTCAATCTAAAAAGCGAAACAACGGCTACGGTGGTCGCATTCATAGCGCTATTTGCGGCTATTTGGTTTGGTATTACATTTGCGGCTTCGCTTGTTTCAAAAGCCGTAGACTTAAGCGGGCTGGGTATTGCCGATAAGGTTCTCGGTTTTGTCGCTGCGGGCGGTAAGATATTTTTGATACTCTCCGTAATAGTTTTCGCCCTATCGAATATATCGCTTCTGCAAAGTAAAATAGAGGGTTATGCCCAGGATAGCTTTATGTATGCTCCGATGAAGGCGACCGGCGGTTTTGTGATGAAGCTAAAACCGCAAGATTTTAACAGTTCCGCTATAGGGGACAAGGTCAAGGAAGAGGTCGCAAAAGAGGCATCAAAAGAGATAAATAAAAGCCTTGGCGTAGGTGTGAAATGAAAGAGAGAAGTATAGACTCTCTGATCTCAAGACTTCGCATAAGGGTAAAAGAACAAAATCTCAAAAATACTTCGCAAAGAGAGCTCATAATGGCCGCAATGTATAAGCACAAGGGGCATTTCACTCCTGAAGAGATTTTGGCGTTTGCCCAAAAGGAAGAGGGCGGCAAAAATATCGGCATAGCGACGGTATATAGGGCTCTGAACTTCTTTGAAAAAGAGGGGTTCGTGGTAAGTATATCGTTTGGCGCCGACGGCAAAAAATACGAGCTAAATATAAAAGAACACCATGACCATATGATATGCACCGAGTGTGGCAAAATCATAGAGTTCGAATCCGACGAAATAGAGAAGCTCCAAGAAGCAGAAGCCGCTAAAAAAGATTTTGTGATAAAAGACCATGCGATGCAGATATACGGAATTTGCAAGGATTGCCAAAAAACAAACAAAGGAAAAAACTAACTAAGATGTTCGATAATGTTTATACGCAGCAGAGGATAGAAAAAGCAAAGATTCTAAGAGAGATGGGCAAAAACCCATATACTTCTATTTCAAAAAGAGACTCTAACACCGCAAATTTTATAGAAAAAAATCAATATATTTTTGATCTCGAAGATGGAAATAAAAAAAGCGACAAAATATACACGGTAGCGGGGCGTGTTAAATTCCTCAGACTGATGGGTAAAGCGGCTTTTGCGAAGATAGAAGACGAATCCGGCGTACTCCAAATATATTACTCCAAAAACGACCTTGGAGAGTGGTTTGCGGAGCTTGTGAAACTAGTGGAAGTGGGTGATATAGTCGAAGTTAGTGGCTATGCGTTTGTCACTAAGACCGGCGAGCTTACAATGCACGTGCAGGGCATGGAGATACTCACAAAAGCGCTAAACCAGCTGCCTGAGAAGTTTCACGGTCTTACCGATACGGAGACGAGATATAGACAGAGATATCTTGACCTTATCATGAACCGCGACGTGCTTGATACGCTAAAGACTAGAAGTAAGATTGTTAGCCTTGTAAGAAGATTTTTTGAAAACGAAGGGTTTTTGGAGGTTGAGACTCCGATGCTTCATCCGATAGCCGGAGGGGCGACTGCTAGACCGTTTATCACGCACCACAACGCTCTAGGCGAAGATAGATACCTTCGTATAGCCCCTGAGCTTTACCTTAAAAGATTAATAGTCGGCGGCTTCGAGGCTGTGTTTGAAATCAACAGAAGCTTTAGAAACGAGGGGATTGACCATACGCACAACCCTGAGTTTACGATGATTGAGTTTTATAGGGCTTACAAAAACTACGAATATCTTATGGATCTTACCGAGAGACTATTTGGATACCTAAGGGAGAATCTGGGTCTTTCAAGCGTTATAACTATCAAAGACAAAGAGGTCGACCTTTCCAAATTCAGTAGAGTGGACTATGTAAAATCTTTGACCGAGATAGGCGGCGTACCGGCAGAGACTACGAAAGACAGAGAGAGCATCAAGGCTTACCTCAAATCAAAAGGGGTAGAGTTCGAAGAGAAACTAAACTACGGTGAGCTTCTCGGCGAACTCTTCGACAACTTTGTAGAGAAAAAACTTATCAATCCGACATTTGTAACAGGTTTTCCTGTGGAGATTTCACCTCTTGCAAAAAGAAGCGAGGAAAATCCGGAGATTACGGACAGGTTTGAGCTATTTATAGCCGGACGAGAGATTGCAAACGGCTTTAACGAGCTAAATGATCCTATCGACCAATATGAGAGGTTTAAAAAGCAAGTCGAAGCGAAAGCGGCTGGCAACGTAGAGGCGAACGATATGGACGAGGACTTTGTGGAGGCTCTTAAATACGGTATGCCTCCGACCGCCGGAGAGGGTATCGGTATTGATAGGCTTGTTATGCTGCTGACCGGACAAGAGTCCATAAAAGATGTTATTTTGTTTCCGGCAATGAGAAGATTAAGCTAATTAGAAAGGATTTACTATGGGTTTTATGGAAAATAGCGACAGAGAAGTTTACGACATACTCCAAAAAGAGCTTAACAGACAGACGCACCATCTTGAGATGATCGCAAGCGAGAACTTCACATTCCCATCGGTTATGGAAGCAAGCGGTAGTATTTTTACGAACAAATATGCCGAGGGGTATCCGTACAAAAGATATTACGGCGGTTGCGAATTTGCAGATGAGATAGAGGCGCTTGCCATTGAGAGAGCCAAAAAACTATTTGGATGCGAATATGCAAACGTACAGCCTCACTCCGGCTCTCAGGCGAACGGTGCGGTATTTACGGCCCTTTTGAACCCATACGATAAAATCCTAGGAATGGATCTCTCCCACGGCGGACACTTGACTCACGGCGCGAAAGTAAACTTTAGCGGACAAAACTACGAGAGCTTCAGTTACGGCGTAGAGCTTGACGGCTACATAAACTACGATAGAGTACAAGATATCGCAAACATCGTAAAACCTAAGATGATTATTTGCGGCGCTAGCGCATACTCTAGAGAGATAGATTTCAAAAGATTTAGGGAAATAGCCGACTCTGTAGGCGCCATACTATTTGCCGATATCGCACACTATGCGGGTCTTGTCGCCGCAGGCGAATATCCAAGCCCATTTCCATATGCGGACGTCGTAACTACGACTACCCATAAGACTCTTAGAGGTCCAAGGGGCGGTATGATAATGACGAATAGCGAAGAGATAGCGACAAAGATAAACAAAGCCGTATTCCCTGGCATGCAAGGCGGTCCGCTTGTGCACATTATTGCGGCAAAAGCGGTGGGTTTTGGTGAAAACCTAAAGCCTGAGTGGAAAGCATACGCAAAGCAAGTCAAAGCAAACATAAAAGCGCTTGCCGAAATTCTTATAAACAGAGGCTACGACATAGTTTCCGGCGGTACTGATTCGCACCTTGTGCTTGTAAGCCTGCTAAACAAAGAGTTCTCAGGCAAGGACGCAGATGCAGCGCTTGGGCGAGCGGGTATTACGGTCAACAAAAACACGGTTCCTGGGGAAACAAGAAGCCCGTTTGTAACAAGTGGTGTTAGAATAGGCTCTGCAGCGCTTACCGCAAGAGGTATGAAGGAAGAGGAGTTTAAAATCATAGCTAATGCTATCTGCGATATATTTGACGATGTAAGCAACGAAGCGAAACAAAAAGAGATAGCCGCAAGAATGAAAGAGCTTGCCGAGAAGTTTGTAATTTACGATAGAGCCATATATTAAAAAGAGGGAAGCGTCACTCAATGTATAATGTTGATATAAAACTAATCAAAATGTGTACAACGCATTATTGGCAAAAAAGGGATGGCGCATCCGAAAAAATGGAGTATAAAGGCAAGACCTATTTTAATAAGTTTGAGAGGGTGGATAAGCCTCTTACTATGCAGGTGATGAGCGATCATCAAGACGGTAAAATTACGGTGGCGCACTCTCTTATACTGCCAAACCAAAAAGTTGAAAATATAGTATTCGACTACAATGGCAGAGATCCGGAGCGTTTTTGGCATAGAGCGCAACTTTTGTTTCGTGAAGAGGGTTTTATAAATTTTACGGCCTATAAAAGCAAGACCGAAGGTCATCTGCATCTATATATCCACAAGGGGCACACTACGCTACACGAAGGAATTCATCTTGCAAAGACGCTCTCCATGAAACTCTCTCAAAGGCTTCCGACGCAATGGAACGTATTTCCAAATGATCAAATTCCGCCGGAATTTAATATTTTGACACTGCCTTATGAACTCTACCAAAAAGAGCGCGGAGCATCTTGGTCAAAGCATCTATAAGGGGTTAAAATGGATGATAAAAACGAACTAAATGACTTGTTGTTAGGAAATCAAAAAGAGAGCAGCTCTAGCAGGAAGTTTTTCCTTATCGCAGCCGGAGTTTTGCTGCTATTTTTTATAATCATAGGTATTATGAAATTTATGGGAGCCTCCGAGACGAAACAGCCTCTTCCTATTACATCTACCGAGCAGGTAAAAAAACTTCCTCCTGTAGCTTCGCCTGTGCAAAACGAGGCGAACGGCCCTGTCGCTCCTGCGGCTTTAAACACAAATACGACTGCGACCGCTGACGATAAGCTAAATGCGATAGTTAAAAAGTTGCAGCAAGATGCGCAAAAAGAGGCCTCCGCACAGCCTGCGCAAGCCGCTCAAACGGCTCAGCCGACGCCTAGCGCTCCAGCTATGCAGCCAAAAGTAGAGCAAGTTCCAGTCGTATCGGTAAAACAAGAGAGTGCGCCGGCTCCACAAAAACAGTCTGTCAAAACTACGGTCGTAACCGTGCCTATCAAAACAGCATCTGAGCAGCCTCAGCCAAAAGCGGATTTGGTAAAAGAAACTCAGAAAAAAGAGGATATTAAGACGGCTTTTAAAGACGCCACCAAAAATGTCGTAAAACAAAAACAGCCGGCAAAACAGGTCGTTGCAACCCCTAAAAAAGCCGAAGCAAACAAAAGTGAAGCTGCGAGCGGAACCTACTATATACAAGTCGGATATTTCGAGAATGAGAAATCTACAAAAGGGCTAAGCGACAAGATTTCCGCCGCCGGATTCCAATCTACGACAAGGGCGGCCATCAAGAACGACAAAAACATTACAAAAGTATGGGTTGGTCCTTTTGATTCTAAAGATAGTGCCACAAAAGCCCTACCTAAAGTAAGAGAGCAGATTAAAAACGATGCGTTTATTATAAAAGGTTAATTTTGCAATACAAATCCGTTTTTATAGACCAGTTTACCCCTATCGCTTTTTACGAGAAGCTAAAGAGCCACTTTAGCGACGAGCTGGTCTTTTTGCTAGAGAGCGCCACCGTAAATGAGTTTGGCAACTACAGTTATATATTCATAGGTGAAAGAGAGAGGGTTTCGTATAGAGACGCTAAGACGTTTTATACCGACGAGAACAAAAATACAGAAGAGATAAAAAAAGAGCCGCTAGCGTTTTTGACGGACTATTATTCAAAGCTAGACTCCGCTTTTTATAAGGAGCTTTCAAGAAAAACCGGACTTGGTTTTGTAGACGGTTTTGTCGGATACGTAGGATACGACCTTATAAAAGAGTTTGAGCCGGTATTGAAGCCTTGTATGGACGTCCTTGCGGACGAGACCAATATCCCGGACTTTGATATGATAAGGCCGAAAATCGTTATAGGATATTCACATAAAAACTGCAAGCTTACGATGCTTTCTACATGTCTGCCAAAGACCGCATTATTAGAGATAGAAAAGCTACTCCTATCCGATTATTCGGCCACGCCTCTTAAAAAACCAAAAGGAAGTTTTGCCGCAAGGACGATGCTCTCTGATGAGGAGTTTAAGAATGCGGTATTGAGAGGCAAAGAGCATATCAAAGCTGGGGACGTATTTCAGATACTTGTAGCCAATAGGATTATCGTGGAGGCTGAGGTCGACGCATATAGCTTTTATAGGGTGCTAAGAGCCAAAAACCCTTCTCCTTATATGTATTTTCTATCGTTTGAAGATTTTAGCATAGCCGGAAGCTCTCCGGAAGTCATGATAAAGCTTGAAAACGGCGAGATATTAATACGCCCAATAGCCGGAACCAGAAAACGCGGAGCTGACATCCAAAGAGATTTGGAGCTTGAATACGAAATGCTAAACGATCCAAAAGAGAGGGCTGAGCATATAATGCTAGTAGACCTTGCAAGAAACGACATAGGCAGGGTAAGCAAGACCGGAAGCGTCAAAGTCGGCGATTTGATGAGGGTGGAGAGATACTCTCACGTTATGCATATGGTTAGCGACGTTACCGGAAATTTGGAAGAGAATAAGACGATGTTTGATCTATTTCGTGCGACGTTTACGGCAGGAACGATGACCGGTGCGCCAAAGATTAAAGCGATGGAGATTATTGCGCATCTAGAGGGTGTTAAAAGAGGTTTTTATAGCGGTTCTATAGGATACTTTGGATTTGACGGCAATATGGATTTTGCCATTACGATCAGGACTGCACTTGTCAAAAAAGATATGATAGTTTTTCAGGCCGGAGCCGGAGTTGTCGCGGATAGCGTACCGGAGCTTGAGCTAAAAGAGATAAAAAACAAGCTTGCGGCGAACCTGTCTAGCTTCGAGGATCTTAGAAACCTTGAATAAAAAGCTTTTTGCGATATTTGGCAACCCGGTATCCCACTCGAAATCCCCGCTTATACACAACTCCCTTTTTAGAGAGTTAGAAATAGACGCTTGCTATACCAGGTATCTTTTGGATGACGGAGGCGGACTAAAAGAGAAGTTTTTCGAACTGGGGCTTAGCGGTATTAATATTACCATTCCGTTCAAGGAGGATGCATTTTTAGCTTGCGATGTTTTGGATGATTATGCAAAAAATATTGGCGCCGTAAATACTATTGTTCTCAAAGAGGGTCTGCTTTACGGGTTTAATACCGATGCGCCAGGTTTTATGGCTTCTCTTGACGGATTTTTGCCAAAAAAGGCCATTATTCTGGGCGCCGGAGGAACAGCGAGAGCTATAGCTTTTGCGCTTAGAAAAGCCGGTGTTTTAGTGTGTATAGCCAATAGGAGTGCTGGACGTTTGGAATTTTTTGAAAAGGCGGATTTTAGAACGGTCACTTTTGATATGTTGGACGAAGCAGAGCAGTTTGATTTGGTTGTTAATACGACAAGCGCTGGACTTACCGACGAAGAACTGCCGTTAAACGAAAAAAAACTTATGCGGTTACTTTCAAACGCAAAACTTGCGTATGATTGTATATATAAAGAAACTTCGTTTTTAAAGATGGCAAAAAAGCTTGATAAAGAAAATAAAAACGGTCTTGATATGCTTATTTGGCAGGCGGTTTTTGCCTTTGAGAAATTCGTCGGTATTGATAGCGATAAAAGAATGTTGGACGTAATTAAGAGAGCTGTTTATTAGCTAGAATACTTCTGATTTGTTTGTGTGGGTTTGTCGAAAAAAGGTAAAGCCCCGAGAGGCTTTACATATAATTGATTAGTGAGTTTTATTAGCTTCAGTAGCGTTAGCTTCTACTGGTGCAGTAGCGTTAGCTTCTACTGGTGCAGTAGCGTTAGCTTCTACAGTAGTGTTAGCTTCTACAGTAGTGTTAGCTTCTTCTTTAGCTTTTTTTGAGCAACCAGAGAATGCAAGACCTGCGATTACAAGAGCAGCAACTAGAACTTTTTTCATTTGAACTTTCCTTATTTTAAAATGTATTGGGATAACCCAATTAGTAGCCCTTAAAGGGAACCATAAACTGCCGACCGGACTTATTTTAGATTTTGCTACATTGTTTTTACAAACATGTGACAAAAAGCTAAAAAATCCTAAATTTTAAAAGAGCCGCACAATTTAAGCTAAACTTAAAATTTTCTAAAAACCCTTGATTTTAAAGGGTTTAAACGAAAATCTTAATGTAGCTAAATCAAAGCCGCAATTATACAATATGCTGACTTTAAATACGGCTTAAATTATCCTGTTTTTTTGAGATATTTTTTTATTTTTTTTACACCCATTGGGCTGCTTTGAAATAAAGGTTTTTTTAAAAACTCTTACCTACTTTTTGGTATAGTTTGGGACTATTTTAAATTTTTATATTTGCAAGGAATAAGGGAATATGATACTTCTTACCCCTGGACCTACCGCTGTTCCCGAGACAGTCAGAGCAGCTATGTCTACAGAGACTATCCACCATAGAACAAAAGAATTTGAAGCTATTTTCGCAAGCACTAGAGAAATGCTCAAAAAACTTTTCGGAATGCCTGAGGCTTTGATGCTGGTGTCATCTGGAAGCGGCACAATGGAGGCGGCCGTACTAAACCTAACGCACAAAAAAGCGTTGACCATAAACGGCGGTAAATTTGGCGAGAGATTCGGCAAGATAGCAAAAGCGTTCAACGTAGATTATAAAGAGATCGTAGTGGAGTGGGGCGAGAGCGTATCGGTTGATGCTGTTGTGAATGAAATCAAAAACGATTCGTCTATAGATGCCATATTTATTCAAATAAGCGAATCTTCAACCGGCGTCAGACATCCGGTTGAAGCTGTTGCGGCAGAAGTCAAAAAAATAAACCCTGCCGTCATGATAGTGGCTGACGGAATTACTGCCGTCGGTGTCGAGCCTATAGACGTAACAAATATAGATTGCCTTATAACCGGAAGTCAAAAGGCGCTCATGCTGCCACCGGGTCTTGCTATGATGGGTCTAAGCGATGCGGCCGTTGCAAAAATAGAGGCTAAGCCGGCGGGATTTTATTTTAATCTTGCAACAGAGCTTAAAAATCAGCGTAAAAACACTACGGCTTGGACTGCGGCTACTACGTTAACAATCGGTCTAAATAAAGTTTTAGCTGACCTATTTGAACAGGGGCTTGAAAATAAGTTTAGAGAGATAGAAAAAATAGCTAAGGCTACAAGAGCTGCTTTGGATGCGATAGGATTAAAGCAATACCCTAAAAATCCAGCCCTTTCGATGAGTACGTATGAGCTTGACGGCGCCAATGCTCTTAGAAAGCTTTTGCAAAACGAATTTAAGGTAAATATAGCTGGCGGACAAGACCATCTAAACGACAAGATATTTAGAATAAACCACATGGGTTATGTCGAGGTGTATCACGCAGCATGGGCCGTCGAGGCGATAGAGATAGCTATGGAAAAACTAAACATAAGAAAGTTTGACGCTTCCGCTTCAAGGGCGTTTGCTAGAAGCTTTTATTTGGAAGGCTGATTTTGGCTTTTGAACACGAAATACCAAAAGGCGGCAAGCTTTACTTTGGACAAAGTGCGGCGCTTAAAAGAGATATAGAAAATAAGGCTGTAGAGACTCTTGTAAAAGAGGGTTTTGAGGAGATAGTTACGCCGTTTTTTAGCTATCAGAAGTACCAGACTACGGCTTTTACCGATGCTAAAAATATTATTAGGCTGGCAGATTCTAACAACAGCTCGCTAACACTCAGAGCAGATAGCTCGCTTGACGTCGTAAGGATTATTACCAAAAGGCTCGGCAGAAGCACGGATCATAAAAAGTGGTTTTACGTACAGCCGGTTTTTCATTTTCCGTCAACCGAAGTAAATCAAATTGGAGCGGAATATTTAGATTCCATTGATATGGCATATGCAGCCAACTTATCCATAGAGATTTTCAATAAAATAGGTCTAAAGCCTGTTTTGCAGCTCTCCAATGTGGCGATAGCAAAGGCTGCGGCTACTGAGCTTAAAATAGATTTGGACGCTTTCAAGAAAAGCGACTATTTTAAACTAAAATCTTTAGGCAAAGAGTGGCTAAATGTGCTGCTTGATATGGAGCGTCCTGACGAACTGGAGACGGCAACAAAAGTCGCACCTGCGAGCATAAAAATTGAACTTGAAAAAATGAGCGAGATGTGCCAAAAAATTAAGTATGAGAATATAGTTTTGGCGCCTCTTTATGTTTCTAAGGCTAATTACTATACCGATAGTTTCTTTAGAATGCTTATAGGTAACGACGTATTGGCAAGAGGCGGCAACTATGCTGCGAATAATAAACACTCTTGCGGTTTTGCGATTTATACTGATAATATTATTAAAAGGTTGAGCGTATGAGTTTTGAGAAAAAAGCGGACCTAATCGTCGGTCTTCAATGGGGCGATGAAGGTAAAGGAAAGATAGTAGATTTGCTAGCTTCCAAATATGACTATGTCGTCAGATATCAGGGCGGACATAATGCCGGGCATACTATCGTGCTTGACGGCAAAAAGATAGCCCTGCATCTTATCCCATCCGGCGTGCTAAATCCAAAAGCTATAAATATTATCGGAAACGGCGTCGTCGTATCCCCTTTTCATCTTATCGAAGAGATGAAGCAATTTGAAAATCTAGAAGGAAGGCTTTTCATCTCGGATAGGGCACACATGATACTTCCATATCACGCCGAGATAGATATGGCTAAAGAGAAAATGAGGGGTTCAAACGCTATCGGTACGACAGGCAGAGGTATAGGGCCTTGCTATACCGATAAAGTTGCAAGAAACGGGTTTATGATTATGGAGCTTTTGGATGAAAACACGCTCTTTAAAAAACTTGAAGCTTATTTTGCCGATAACAAAAAGCTTTTCGAGGCTTACGGTGTAGAAATACCTTCTATGTCCGAGCTTATGAATGAGATAAGAAGATATAAAGAGGTGTTAGCGCCGTATATATCGAATACGACCCAGATTGTATGGAAGGCGCTTAGAGAGGGCAAAAATATCCTTTTGGAGGGTGCACAAGGTACGCTTCTTGATATAGATCACGGGACTTATCCGTATGTTACTAGTTCAAATACTATTGCGGCAGGTTCTTGTAGCGGCGTAGGTCTTAGCCCAAAAGACATAGGCAAGGTGATTGGTATAGCAAAAGCTTACTCTACAAGGGTTGGAAACGGCGTATTTCCTACCGAGCTTGAAGATGCTACCGGCGAAAAACTCAGAGTTTCGGGCGCCGAATTTGGGACTACGACTGGGAGAGCCAGAAGATGCGGCTGGTTTGACGCCGTCGCCGTCAGATACGCTTGCAGGCTAAACGGCGTTGATGCCGTATCGCTTATGAAGCTTGACGTTCTTGACGGTTTTGAAAAGATCAAAATATGTATCGCATATAAAAAAGACGGGCAAATGCTTGATTATGTCCCGTCGTCAATGGATGGTATAACTCCTGTGTATGAAGAGATGGATGGATGGGAGAGCCTAAAAGGCGCCAAAACTTTTGCCGACCTGCCCGCAAATGCACAAAAATACGTGCTTAGACTAGAAGAGCTTATCGACACCAAAATAGAGATGGTTTCTATCTCGCCCGAGAGGAACGATACTATTTTTAGATGAAAACGAAATTTACGGCAGTCGTAAAACTGAGAAAAAAGAGGGTTGACGACATAGAAAACTCTCTTTTTGCCGTAGAGTCGATGATTTTAAAAACAAAGGCAAATCTTAAAAACACAAAAGAGAGATTTAATACTTTGGAGCCTCCGCACGAGGGTTCTTTTTCAAATCTTATCGCCTTTGAAGATATGAAGAAGGCCTTTAGATATGAGATAGAGAGCCTATCGCAAACTCTCGCCTACCAGCAAAACCAAAAAAATATGTTAATCGGCGCACTCAAGGAAGCTAACGCGGAATATGAGAAAATGAAGCATCTAGAAGATGAAGAGATTAAAAAGCTTCTTAAGATAAAAGCCGTAAGAGAGGCCAAGGAGCTTGACGAGATAGGAGTAATGCTTTATAACAACAGGAGCGAAGATTGAAAAAAATAGCGGTTTTACCGTTTTGTTTTGCCGTGCTTTTTGCTGCGCCAAAACAGCAGTATCTAAGTGTGGATGAGTGCAATAAGATATTTGAACAGAGAAAATCCGAGCTTATGTTGCAAATTGAACGGCTTGAAGAAAAAGAGCAGGCTTTAAATGCCCTCCAAAATGCAAATAAGAGCGTTCAAGGACAAAAAGAGCAAAAGCTTGCGCAGAGACTAAATGAAGTAAACAAAGCACTTGCGGATTTGTCCAAAAAAGAACAGAATATAAAAAATATGCTTGACGAAAATAAAAAAGTGTTGGAGGCTATCGAAAAAGCCAAAGATGAAAAGATAACGCAAAGCTATGTCAAGATGAAGCCATCCGCCGCCGCCGGAATACTAGCGGAAATGAATGCAAGCTCTGCCGCATCGATACTGTTTAATCTTGAGGCTAAAAAAATGGCTGAAATACTTGGGAAGATGGACGCCAAAAAGGCTGCGGAGGTGGTAAATAGGCTAAAAAAGGGCCCGCCATTCTGATTTAAATTCTCTTACGAGCAAAGCCTACAAGAGAAGGCAAAGAGATAAATGTCTCTGCGCTCCCAAGTAGCGCAGCGCAATTGCGCAACAAAGTGAGCACAAAAGCTTCCTGCCAATGCAGGAGAGCTTTTTGGGTTAAAGATTATAGAGCCGCTTTAGCTTTTTCTACGATTTGTTTGAAAGTTTCAGGCTCGTTCATTGCGATATTTGCAAGGATTTTTCTATCAAGCTCGATGTTTGCTTTAAGAAGTCCATTGATGAATCTTGAATAGCTGATACCGTTTAGTCTACAAGCAGCATTGATTCTAACTATCCAAAGTTTTCTGAACTCTCTTTTTTTCTGTTTTCTGTCTCTGAATGCGTAGTACAAGCTTCTCTCGAGCTGTTCTTTCGCCTTTCTGAAGTGTTTTCTTCTACCGCTAAAGAAACCTCTAGCAAGTTTTAGAACTTTTTTATGTCTTCTTCGTCTTACGACGCCAGTTTTTACTCTCATTGTATTGGTCCTTTACCATTGTTTGTTTTAACTTAGGTGCCGCACTCACACGGACTTGCCCGATATTTAAAGTCTCTCGGGGGACTGGTTGCTATTTTGATTGTCTAAAATCAGTTATTAGATACAAAGCATCGCATTGACAGAGTCAATGTTTGCGCTGTGTACGATTTTTGGAGATTTTAGGTTTCTCATTTTTTGTGGGCTTTTTTTAGTTAGAATGTGGCTTCTAAATGCCGCACCTCTTTTGATTGAGGACTTTCTAACCTTAAATCTCTTAGCCGCACTCTTAACCGTTTTCATTTTCGGCATCGGCTTCTCCTTGCAAATATTAAACCCACCCCGAAGGGCAGATTTTAAGGACGAAATTATATCTAACTAAAATTTAAAGTTTTTGGATTTTTTTGACTCGGCTCAAAGGCCGAGCCGTTTGTAGTTTTTTTATTCTGCAAAAGCTGCGGGTTTTACGGCGCTTTTCTTTGGAAGTACTGTCATATTTACATATCTGCCCTCGAACATAGGCTCTTTTTCCATATCACCTATATCTTTTACCATTTCGTATATTTGGTTTAGAAGTACCACCCCCGCTTGGGGATTTGCCATCTCTCTACCGCTTAGGAATACTCTAAATCTAACGTGTTTTTTTGCTTCCAAAAACTCTCTGGCATGTTTTACTTTGTAGTTTATGTCGTTTTGTGCAATTTTAGGAGAGAGCTTGATCTCTTTTATCTCGATAATTACCTGTTTTTTTCTGGCCTCTTTGGCTTTTTTGGCTTGCTGATACTTGAACTTGCTATAGTCCATAATCTTGCACACAGGTGGCTTTGCATCAGCGGAGATTAGTACTAGATCAAGACCCTTCTGGTTTGCTATTTTCATAGCTTCCTGTGGAGTTATAATGCCGTGTTGCTCACCATCTTCACCGATACATCTGATTTCATCAAACTTTATCCTCTCGTTTAGTAATACATCGTCTTTTTTGTTGTTGCTCAAATAAATACCCCGTTATTTTTAGCAATAAGTGATGCGACGAATTCGTTTACGCCCATCTCATATTGTCTTTTTTCACGCCTATCTCTAAGCGACACCTTGTTGTCGGCTACTTCTTGGTCACCTATTACGGCGATCAGAGGTACCCTCTCTTTTTCCGCATTTCTAATTTTTTTGCCAAGGCTTTCGTTCTTATCGAAAACTTTTACTGAAATATCGGCTCTTATTAGCTCTTTTTGAATTTTTTTTGCGAATTCAACGTGTGCTTCGCCAATCGGAACCAAAATTACTTGCGTAGGAGCTATAAAGAAAGGAAACTCTCCGCCAAAATGCTCTGTCAAAATAGCGATAAATCTCTCAAATGAGCCTATAATTGCCCTATGGATCATAACCGGTCTAACTCTTTGATTGTTGTCATCGGTATAGTTTAGATCAAATCTATCCGGTAGGTTTAGGTCTACCTGAATTGTGCCGCACTGCCATTTTCTACCGATACAGTCTGTTATCTTGACGTCAATTTTCGGACCATAAAAGGCACCGCCGCCTTCATCTATATCATATTTCATTCCCTTTTCGTCAAGAGCGTCCGCTATAGCCTTTGTCGCTTTGTCCCAGAATTCGTCGGAACCTATCGCTTTTTGCGGCTTTGTTGCAAGCTCTATGGAGTAGTTGAAGTCGAACGCCTTCATAATCGAATCTACAAAGTCCATTACCTCGTAGATTACAGATTTTATTTGCGATTCGGTACAGAATATATGGGCGTCGTCTTGCGTAAACTCCCTAACCCTCAATAATCCGTGAAGTACGCCGCTTTTTTCGTGTCTGTGAACTACGCCAAATTCAAAGAATTTAAGAGGTAGCTCTTTGTGCCCTCTTGTCTCAGAGTCAAAAATCTTGATATGGCTTAGGCAGTTCATCGGCTTGATACCGTACTCGGCCTCTTCTATATTCGTAAAGTACATATTTTGGCCATAATTTTGGTAGTGACCGCTTTTTTTCCAAAGGTCGGATTTGAGTATCTCTGGCCCTCGTACCGGCTCATAGCCTCTCACCAAATGGGCGTGGTAAAGAAGTTTTTCTAGTTTTCCTCTGAGTCTTGCGCCCGCAGGAAGCCAGATAGGCATGCCGCTACCGATATCTTCGTCAAAGGCAAAAAGCCCTAGCTCATGACCTACTTTTCTGTGGTCTCTTTTTTTTGCCTCTTCAAGCATTGTTACGTAGTTTTTTAGCGTCTCTTTGTCGGCAAATGCTATACCGTATATACGGGTTAGCATCTCTTTTGATTCGTCGCCGCCTAGATATGCGCCGGCTACTCTAATTAGCTTGAAATTTTTTAGATATTTAGTGTTCGGTACGTGCGGACCGCGGCAGAGGTCTTCAAAGCCGCCTTGCGCATAGATGCCTATTTCATCGGAGTCTATTTTTTTTAGAACTTCCTGTTTTAGTTCGTCATTTTCAAATTTTTTAAGAGCTTCGGCTTTCGTTATAGTGTATTTAGTTATTTCGTTTGCCTTGTCGGCTAGCTCTTTCATCTTCTTTTCGATTGTGACAAGATCTTCTTCGCCTATCTTTGCGCTGGTTTTGAAGTCGTAATAAAAGCCCTCGTCGACAGTAGGCCCTACAAAAAATTTTGCATCAGGATAAAGCTCTTTTATCGCTTCGGCCATCAAGTGAGCCGTCGAGTGTCTTATGATTTCTAATGCTTCTTTGGAATTGTCAAAAATTATTTCTTGGGAGTTTTGCAGATTTATCGATTGTGCGCTTTGAGTATCTATGATTTGATCCTCTAGCTTATAGCCAAGTATATCTTTCAATTATTGCCTTGTGGGATTGTATTTAAAATGGTGGCCACGACAGGACTCGAACCTGTGACCACTACCATGTCAAGGTAGTGCTCTACCAACTGAGCTACGCGACCAAATGCGGAGTTGAATTTTAGCAGAGTGTTCATTATTTCTTCTTTAAGAGTTTTATGATGAGCATTAAAACACCCAAATCTATAAGCACGTCTGCTAGATTAAATACCGCAAACTCGAACCAGTGATGATAGTAAACATAGTCTACGACACCGCCGTGGATAAACCTGTCGTAAATATTTGATATGCCAGAACCAAATATTAGCCCAAGCTCTAACGGATATTTTTTGATATATCCGGCTGAGGAGCAGTAGATAAGCGCAAAAAACAAGACCGCTATCTGTAGATATTTGAGGTAGCTTTGCAAAAATGAGAGCATGCTAAAAGCTACGCCGTCGTTTAGCGTAAATATTATCGATACGTAGTCGCTATACCATCGAAATCCGTCCAAAATAATCGATTTTATATATTGGTCGGCCGCTATAGCAAGAACTGCTATAGCCATAAAAAAGGAGATTTTTTTAAGCATTCAGTGCGCTTTTGAGGTAATCTACGAGAGATTCCATCTCTTTTGCCAATATTGCTTCGCTTTTACCTTCAAGCAGCACTCTCAGCTTGTTTTCGGTCCCCGAATATCTTATCAGGTGTCTGATCTTTTTGCTTTCGATATCGGCAACTTTTTGCACAAATCCAGGTATCTCTTCGAGCGGTTTTTTTGTTTTGACATTTATGGCCTCTTGAAGTTGCGGATACAGCTCGAAAGGATTTAACGCCACGCTTGCCGGCTTGCCGGTAGATAGTACGTATGCCATCGTTTGAAGTGCGCTAGCTAGCCCATCGCCTGTTTTTGCATAGTCGCTAAATACGATGTGTCCGCTTTGTTCGCCGCCGAAGTTGAGATCTTCTTTTTGCATTACTTCCAATACGTGTTTGTCGCCGACGTTGCATCTAAATAGCTTTATGCCGTTTGAGGTGAAAAAATCTTCCAAAGCCCCGTTGCTCATAACGGTCGCCACGACCGCCGAGTTTTTTAGTAGGTTTTGGTTTTTAAGATGTATTGCCAGTGCGGCTATCAGTTTGTCGCCGTCCACTACGTTTCCTTTTTCGTCGACTACGACGAGTCTGTCGGCGTCGCCGTCAAGCGCAAAGCCTATATCGGCTCTAAACTTTAAAACCTCTTCGGCAAGCTTACCAGGATGTAAGGCGCCGCATTTTTCGTTTATATTAAAGCCGTTTGGTTCATCGTTGATTACTATGAGATCTGCGCCTAGTTCGGAGAATATCGTAGGCGCAACCTTATATGCAGCCCCGTTGGCGGCGTCTACGACTATGCGTACGCCTTTTAGAGAGAGGTGTTTTGGGAAAGAGTTTTTGATATGAACGATGTATCTACCAATAACGTCATCTATTCTTTTTGATGAGCCTATCTCTTTTTCTTTCTTTTGGCCAAACTCTATCGCTTCTTCGTCGGCATAAAGCTGCTCTATTAAAGCCTCTATTTCCGTATTTAGCTTATTGCCTTCGTTGTCAAAAAACTTTATCCCGTTATCGTAGTATGCGTTGTGGCTTGCACTTATCATAATTCCGGCGTCGCATCTCATATCTTCCGTCAAAAACGCAATAGCCGGAGTCGGCATTGGGCCTATCTGTACGCAATCGTATCCAACAGCGGTAAGACCTGCCACTATTGCGTTTTCAAGCATGTAGCCGCTTCTTCTGGTGTCTTTTCCTATTAGTATCTTGTTGGTTACCGATTTTTTTCTAAAGTGTATGCCTGCCGCCATGGCTAGCTTGAGCGCCAAGTTTACGTTTAGCTCTTTGCCGGCTTTTCCTCTTACGCCGTCGGTACCGAATAGTTTCATATATGGTTTCTCTCTAAGTTTTTTTGGGTGTGGAGTATAGCATAAAGATGTTATTAAAAAATGTTTTATGAAAAAACTGGTAAAATTGCGAAAAAATTTTTTTAAAAAATTAAATAAACAAAAGGAATATTCAAAATGGCAAATCATAAATCAGCCGAAAAGAGAATCAGACAGACTGAAAAAAGAACGGCTAGAAATAGAGTCTACAGAACAAAACTTAAAAACATAGTAAAAGAAGTTAGAGGCGCAGTTGCAAAAAAAGATGGAGTTGCTGCTGAAGCTGCGCTAAAAGTTGCAAACCAAGAACTTCATAAATTCGTATCAAAAGGCTTCCTAAAGAAAAACAGCGCTGCTAGAAAAGTTGGCAGACTTGCAAAACTTGTAAACACTATAAAAGCCGCTTAACAAAAACAATTTATCACCCGCTTTAATTAAATACTCTTCAAAATCCCGCCTTTCGGCGGGGAAAATAAAAATCCATTTGGAACTGATATGCTGCAAGATAAACTACAACCGTTCATTGATAGATATGATGAAATAACCAGACTTCTGTCCGAGCAAGATATAGCTACTGATATAAAAAGAATGACAGAGCTCTCAAAAGAGCAGTCGTCGCTCTCGGAGATCGTAGAGGCGTCAAGGGAATACCAAAAGCTGATGCGAGATATAGAAGACAACAAGGCGCTTCTTGACGATGCCGAACTCGGCGAGCTTGCAAAAATGGAGCTAAAAGAGCTTGAAGAGAGAAGGCCTCAGCTCGAGGATAAGATAAAACTTCTGCTCGTCCCAAAAGATCCTAATGACGATAGAAATACATATCTTGAGATTAGAGCCGGAACCGGTGGTGACGAGGCTGGGCTTTTTGCCGGAGATCTGTGTAAGGCGTATATAAGATATGCAGAGAGTAAAGGCTGGAAAGTCGAGATAGTGTCAAGCGCAGAGAGCGATGTTGGCGGCTATAAAGATATTACGCTTCTCGTTAAAGGCGACAAAGTATATTCAAAGCTAAAATACGAAGGCGGCGTACATAGGGTGCAGAGGGTACCCGCGACTGAAACGCAAGGAAGACTGCATACTTCGGCCGTAACCGTGGCGGTTATTCCGGAAGTCGACGACATAGAGATAGAGCTAAAAGAGAGTGAGCTTAGGATTGACGTGTATAGATCCGGCGGAAACGGCGGACAATCTGTAAATACTACGGATTCGGCGGTTAGGGTAACGCATATTTCGACCGGCATTTCTGTCGCAATTCAGGATGAAAAGTCGCAGCATAAAAATAAAGACAAGGCAATTAAAATTTTAAAATCAAGGCTTTACGAAATAAAGCTACAAGAGCAGCAAGCCGCTACGGGAGAGTCTAGAAAATCACAAGTTGGAAGCGGCGATAGAAGCGAGAGGATTAGGACGTATAACTATCCTCAAAACAGAATTACGGACCATAGGATAGGGCTTACTCTTTATAGACTAGATGCGATTATGCAGGGCGGTCTTTTTGACGAGATTATAGAGCCGTGTACCATCTATTTTCAAGCAGAGAAGCTAAAAGAAACAGAGGCCTAAAGCCTCCTTTTTGGCTAATGTCAATATATAAGACGTATAGTTGCAGCACTCGTGCCTATAATGCTTTTTGCTTCGTCGTAAGCGCTAAAGTATGATTTTATCATCGTAGATAACATTGCGGTGTAGTTGCCTACATCTGAGTAGTTAATGAGTGTTTTTGCAGCTTTCAGACCTGTAAACTCTATATTCTTAAGCCTTGTATCGGCTCTTTTTTTTCTAAACTCCCTGTATGCTTCATGTGAATTTAGATTTGTCATATAAGATGTTACGGCGTCACCTATGCTATCGAATGCCGCATATTTAACATTCGGGTTTCCGATTGCTTTTATATGTTTTTTAGCCCCGAAGCTCTTTTGTCCAAACAGGTTGTTTGACGCTAGCGATACCCTGCTGCTTCCCCAGCCGCTCTCAAGCGCTGCTTGAGATAGTACGAGGGACGCCGGTATCGTGTCGATTTTTTCGAAGTACTCTTTTTTGTCGAATAGACCGCCTACTTTATATGTAGATGCGATTTCTAAGAGTTTTGCATAGTCGCCCGCCGATATTTTGGCGTCGCTTTGAGAGTTTGGATATTTCTCAAAGAAGTTTGTAATAAACTCCCTGTCTTTTAGTATCTTTTGGTTTTGCTCGTTTATTAAAGGAAGCAACATATTTACGAATGTTTGTTTTCTATCCGGACTTTCTTCTAAAATCCTATTCCAGGAAGCCTCTTTTTGGCCTTTTGTATTATCGAATGCGAATGCCGCAAACAAAAGTGAGACATATACTGTTAAGAACCTTGGCAGCATAACTCCTCCTTTTATTTCTTTAAATTGGAGTTATAATTTTACCAGAAAAGTCAACCCCTAACTTAAACAGCTACCAACCCTTTTAACCTCGCCGCTGAACAAAATTTGTTCATTTTTAACCTTAATCGTAATTTTTTCATCGCTTTTTGGCCTTACGGCAAACTCCGAAATTTCAGGCGTTGTAAGGCTAATCGAATAGGCGCACGCAGCCATTCCTGTGCCGCACGCCAGCGTCTCGGCTTCTACTCCGCGCTCAAAGGTTCTAACTCTAAGCACTCCCTCTTCAAAGCTAAAGAAGTTGACGTTCGCATTATATTTTTCTCTTAGCTCTCTTGCTAGCTCGTTATCAAAAAAACCTTTTGACGTTTTCGCAACCAGATGAGGCACCCCTGTGTCTATTAGCATCCATTCAAAACCGTTTTCCGTAAATTTATCTTTCACTACTATCGGTTTTGTGAGTTCGGTTTCTACGACTCTGTTTTCAAAAATTTTTGTTTTAATAACTCCGGCTCCGGTCAAAAAAGCTTGCTCTATTCCCGCAAGGCCGTTATCATAGGCATAGAGTGCGGTCGCCCTCGTACCGTTGCCGCACATATTGGCCTCAGAGCCGTCGGAGTTATAAAACTGCCATTCAAAATCCAGGGTTTCGTGCGGTACGAGTACGATAAGCCCGTCAGCTCCAAATCCGAAATGCCTATCGCACATTTTAATAGCCAGAGCGCTCCTATCCTCTTTTCTTAGTGCGTGGAATATTAAAAAATCGTTTCCGCTTGCGCAGTATTTTTGCA
>JAEMQC010000007.1 GCA_022758985.1 Campylobacteraceae bacterium | reverse complement strand
GTCGCCAACCAATACATTAAATGCAACATTGACATGATTTCCATCAAATGAGTAATTATTATTGTTTAGCTCCATTTTGTTCTCATCAAAAATAATCCTTGCAGTGTAGTAGCCACAGGTAGAGAGTTTTTGAGGAAGAGATATTTTTTTGTTAGATAGTTGACTTACAGAGGTTAGCCTAGACTCTTTTCTGACGATGACAGAACAAGTGTAGCCGGCATTTCCATCTTTATCTAAGAATTTAACTATTGGCAAAACAAGATCTGTCTTGGTTCTTACTTTCGCAAATGGTAAAGGTCCAAGATATGCTATATCCACCTCGCCTTTTTTGATTTTTGAGATGAGATCCTCATAATCTGCACTCATTACAAGTGTATAGTTATCACCTGTTTTTTCGGATAGCCATCTTAAAAAAGGAGCGTAATCTCTTTTTAGTATCTCTACTTTTTCTTTTGGGAGTGGAGCAAACCTTATCTCTTTGGCATTCAACGACATAAGAGAAGCGAACACCACAACCATTACCAGTTTTAGCATCTGTTAACCTCAGAAAGTAACATCTGTGCTATTCTAGTCATTCTATAATTAAAGTTTATTGATATATAAGTATAACAAATCAAAATTAGAATAATCTTTCACCTTTTTTGTAATCTTTTTACAAAGTCGTCATATTTGATTTGGTTTGACTCTAAAAGCTTTACCTGTCCAATTTTTAATGGTCTCATTTGCCGAGGCAGAAGTTTTTAAACATAGAATCGAGCATCTCTTCGTTATCATATGGCTTTGTAATCGAAGATATGTGGATAATAGCCTCTTTTATATGATATGAAAAAAACTCAAGCTCTAAAGTTTCCAGAAATTTCAAAGAGCTAATTACTTCATTATATGCGTTTCTTGCGGCATCTATCTGCCTTTTATTAATAAGTATATCACCTTCAAAGTCGTACGAACTATCCAGAATAGCTTCGAGCGCCCTATATATCTCTATGGGTTGTTCATTTTTGTTATACTCTATCGTATTAAAATTTGAAAACACTGTTTTGTCTATAACGTTTTCTAAATCCGACTTCGTAAATACGACTATTATTTTTTTACTCTCATCGGAATTTATCAGCCTAATTATCTCACGGTCTTCTTCGTCAAGCTCTCTTGAAGAGTCAAAAAGCGCAAGGACTATTTCCGAATCATTGAAAGCTTTAATGGAGTATTCGATACCTATCTTCTCTATCTCGTCTTGTGTATTTCTTATGCCGGCCGTATCTACGAGTCTAACTACAAAACCACCTATCTTTAGCTGTTCTTCTATGGTGTCTCTAGTGGTGCCGGCAATCGGACTAACTATCGCTCTCTCAAAATTAAGTATTTTATTAAGCAAAGAGCTCTTGCCCACATTGGGCTTTCCTATAATACTTACCTTAAATCCTTGAAACAAACCTTCTCTGGCAACACTAGCTTTAAGAGTATAGTTGAGATTGTCTGCTATTTTGGATATTTTGCCTCTCAGTCTATCTATAGTGTCGGCCGGCAGATCCTCGTCTGCGTAATCAATACATACTTCGCTAAAAGATAGAGCCTCTATGAGCGAAACTCTCATCTCCTCTACCATCTTTTTAAGAGACCCCTGTAGATGTTTTGCTAAATATTTCGCAGATTTTTCGCTGTTTGCCAAAATCAACTGGTTTATCGCCTCGGCCTGGTCTATCGTTAGTTTAGAGTTTATAACGGCAAGTTTTGTAAATTCGCCCGGCTCGGCAAGTCTAGCACCGCACTCCAGGCATCTGTTTAGTATCATAGACGCCGACATGACGCCGCCATGACATTGAAGCTCTACTATATCTTCACCGTTAAAGCTGTTCGGCCCCTTAAAGTATATAATTATAACGGAGTCTATGGGATTGTTGCAATTGTCATATATATATGAAAGGGTTGCGACTCGCGGGTGGATGGAAGATTTCTTTGATAGCCCAAGAGCTATATCGTAAGCTTCGACTCCGCAAAGCCTAACAATCGATATAGCGCCCTCTTTCGAAGCGGAAGCTATAGCGCAAATTGTTTCATTTAACATTTTGTTTTGTATAAAACTCGTTAACTATAATATATTTACTACCGTCTTCATTTGTCTTGACGCCGACATACAGATCCGTAAACTCTTCTCTTAGAACCTTAAGGGCTATTTGTATAAGAACACCATCAAGAACCTTAGTCTGCCCTCTTCTATTTTCTCTTATTTGGCAAATCAGAGGCTGAAGATAGTTACTTATCATATCCTCTTGATTTCTAAGGAACTCTGCTATTTCTAGACGAATAAGAAGTCCGTATTTTGAGTTAATCCAGTTGAATATAAGATAGCTAAGCGCCTTATATCTATATCCTTCTTTGCCTATTAGTAGCGCACTATCGGGACCGCTAAAAGATATTAACACAGTCTCGTCGTCATAAGGAGTGACTGTTATTGGATCTAGATCAAAACAAGAAAGCGCAAACAACTTGTTTATATCGAGCTCAATCTCTTCACATATTTCAGAAATATTAAGCTCTTCTTTGAAGAAATTATCTTCTATTTTGCTGGCAGTATAATAGTCTTTTTTCTCCGGCTTAGATGAAGAGTGCGCTTGTGCTTCTTTGGCAATGGGCTGCACCGTCTCTTCCACTTTTTCTTCTATAGGTTTTTCTTCCCTATGGACATACTTCTTTTCCATCTTCAAGGAAGAGGAATGGTTTGCTTTTGCTTGCTGTACACAATCCGGTTTTTTTGTAGCTGGCGTTATTTTCTGGGTAGCAACCAAAATCGCTTTTTTCTTGCCTATCCCCAAAAAACCTTTCGATGGAAATTGAGTAATCTCATACTCGATCTCCGTAATCGAGCAGCCGAGCTGTTTAGAGGCAAGCGTATACGCCTCTTCCAAGCTCCAAGCTTCGATTTTAATCATGGTGCTGGCGCCTTAGGGCTTTTTGTCTGTCAAGCATCTTGTTTACCGCATACTGCTGACCTATAGACAGCACGTTATTTACAAACCAATACAGGGTAAGACCCGCAGGGAACGCCAAAAAGAAAAATGTAAAGACCACCGGAAGATATTTAAATATCTTCTCCTGTATTGGATCCGTAAAGTTTGTAGGGGTAATTTTTTGCTGCAAGAACATAGTCGCACCCATTAGCAAAGGCAATACATAGTACTGATCCATTAGCGACAGATCGTGTATCCACAATATCCAAGGAGCGCCTTTTAGTTCTATCGCATTCAACAAAACCCTATAAATAGCAAAGAATACCGGTATCTGTAGTAGCAGCGGCAGACAACCGCCAAGAGGGTTTGCTCCATGCTTTTTATAAAGTTCCATCATATGAATATTTAGCTTTTGTGGATCCCCCTTATACTTCTCTCTCAGCTCCGTAAGCTTTGGCGTAAGCTCTTTTAGTTTGCTCATAGAGACCATTCCCTTGTAAGTAAGAGGGAATAGTATGAGTCTAATAAGAATAGTCAAAATAACGATAGCCCAACCCCAGTTGCCAACCTTATTTTCAATCCATTCGAGGGCTGTAAACATAGGCTTGGCTATAAAAGTAAAGAATCCGTATTCGACAACGCCGCCGAGTCTTGGGTTGATGCTTTTTAGGGTTTCAACATATTTTGGACCTACGTAACCGCCGAGCTCTATCTCTTTTTTTGCCTCTATATACGGCGTAGGATTTTTGTGTATATCGGCAACAACAGTAACGGCCATAGGCGCTTTAAAGTTATACAACACGGATGAATAGTATCTATCCACCGTGGCTACCGCATTTATATTCGAAAGCGACTCATCCGCTTTGATACCGCCGTCTTCAACCGTTTTTACCGTATCGTCGGATTCTATAAGCAAAGCGCCCTTAAACGCAAAACTATCCGCCAACACGTCAGGTCTAAATCCGGTCGTAACAAAAAACGGAATGTCCTTGCTTGATGTTATCTTTACATCATATGAGCCGTTTGGCTTAAATGTGATTTGCTTTGTTATATTGACATCCAAAACCTGCTGCGTCAAAGTTAGCGTTTTTGTCTCAGACGTAGCGTCAATGGATGATAAGGATGCCGTGTAAGGCGCTTTTGAAGCGGCTTCTTCAAGCGCCCTATCGGAAAACTTCACGGATAAAGGCTTTGTTTTTAGTTCGGCAAAAAGCTTAACAGGTTTACCGTGATTGTCTTTAAATTTTTCACCCTGCATTACGACTTGCGAAATCGTACCGTCACTGCCGATAAAAAGCTCAGACTCTTTTAGTTTTATTTTTGATATTACGCCAGAAGTTGAAGCCGTAGCGGTAGGCGCCGCCGAAATATTCGCATCCGTAGTAGTCGGCTTTATAACGGATGTTTGGTTTTGTGCATTTAACTCTGTTTTTGTAGCGTTGTGCTCCGGACGGAACTTGCTGCCTATAAAAACTTCGTATCCTATAAAAAAAACTGCTGATATTGCTGTGGCTAGTACTAGCCTCTTTTGTGGGGAGAGTTTTTCGAGCATTAAATTACCTTAGACCGTTTTAGTTTGTCTTTTTCAAGACCCCGAATAAAAAAGAGATAGGGATTTTTTTATATCCCCGTATAATTTTTGGAAAGTGGCGCCGCTAGCGCTTTGTTTTGCAACAAGAAGATAAAAACCATCTTTTAAGAGAGACTGTTCGGCTCTAAAAACAGCCCTGAGCCTTCTTTTTATCTTATTTCTCTCTACGGCTTTTGCCACTTTTTTTGAAACGGTGTAGCCTACCATCTTCTCTTTTGATTCCAGATACATCACTATGACGGTATCGGAATGGTAGGCTTTTGACTTATTGTATACCTTATTAAAAAGCTCGGAGTCTTTAATATGGCGAAAAGTTGTTATACGGCCAGCCTTTTTCTACCTTTGGCTCTTCTTCTAGCTATTACTTTTCTACCGTTTTTTGTTGCCATTCTAGCTCTAAAGCCGTGAGTTTTTTGTCTTGAAACTTTACTTGGTTGGTATGTTCTTTTCACGTAAGTAACCTTTTAAAAATTTTTAGAATTTAGGACCGCAATTATACGTATATATGCTTAAAAAACTTAAACTACCCGTTTATAACCGCTTTTATATCGCCGTTTTCAACAGTAAACAATACCTTGTCGCCATCTTTTAGTTTGTCTTGTAGTATAAGCTCAGCCAATGAATCCTCGACTATGTCGTAAAGCGCTCTTTTTAGCGGTCTGGCGCCATAGTTTGGATCAAATCCGGCATTTGCCACAAACTGCTTCGCCTCCGCAGATAACTCTATCGATATATCCCTCTCTTTTAGCTTTTCCTGTATGCCAGCAAGCATATTGTCGACTATTCTTGAGATTTGTGCAAATCCGAGAGGATTGAATACCACCACATCGTCAAGCCTATTTAGAAACTCTGGCCTAAAATGTCGTTTTAACTCCTCCAAAACTGCGGCTTCACGCTCTTTTTCGTCGGTTATGCTCATAATTTTTGCGGACGCAATATTTGAGGTCAATATGATAATAGTATTTTTAAAATCTACCGTTACGCCCTTGTTATCAGTCAGCCTACCGTCATCTAGTACCTGAAGAAGCATATTAAAGACGTCCGGATGCGCTTTTTCTATCTCGTCGAAGAGTACGACGCTATAAGGTTTTCTTCTAACGGCCTCTGTCAGTTGTCCGCCCTCCTCGTAGCCGACATACCCTGGAGGCGCACCGACAAGTCTCGAAGCGGCGTGTTTTTCCATATATTCACTCATATCCAGACGAATCATCGATTTTTCGCTATCAAACAAAAATCTCGCCAGGCTTTTTGCCGTCTCGGTCTTACCAACTCCAGTAGGTCCCAAAAACAAGAAACTACCTATTGGCCTAGATACATCAGAGAGTCCTGCTTTATTTCTTTTTATCGCTCTAGCAACTGCTCTTACCGCATTTTCTTGACCTATAACCTCTTTTTTGAGCGTCTCCTCAATATGAAGCACCTTCTCTTTCTCGCTTTGGAGCATTTTGTTTATCGGTATTCCCGTCCATTTGGAGATGATGGCTGCGACAGACTCCTCATCCACGCTGTTTTTAAGAAGTACGCCCTGCTCTTCCATACGTTTCCATCTAGCTTCTAACTCTTCAAGCTCTTTTTGGAGATTTGGGATAGTGCCGTACTCTATCTCTGCCGCCTTGTTAAAATTAGCTTCTCTCTTGGCTACCTCGGCCTCCCTTTTGGCATCCTCTATTTTGGATTTGGTTTTAGCTATGTCGCCAAAAACCCTTTTTTCGTCTTCAAACTTATTTTCAAGAGCTCTTTTTTGCTCCTCTAAATTTGCGAGCTCTTTTTGAATCTCTTTTAGTCTTGCATCATTTTTTTCGAGCTTCTCAAGTTTTAGAGCCTCTTGTTCGACGTTTAGTCTTGAAATCTCCCTTTTTACCTTATCAAGCTCCGCAGGCTCCGACTCTATCTGCATCTTAAGCCCTGCCGCCGCTTCATCGATAAGGTCTATCGCTTTGTCGGGCAAAAATCTATCAGTAATATATCTACTGGATAGTTTTACGGCAGCAACAAGAGCGCTATCTTGTATCGTAATATTATGGTGAGCCTCAAGGCTATCTTTAATGCCCCTCATTATCGATATAGCTTCGTTTATTCCGGGTTCCGCGACTGTTACCGGTTGAAAACGCCTTTGCATTGCGGCGTCTTTTTCAAAGTACTTTCTATACTCTTTTAGTGTCGTAGCGCCTATCGTCCTCAGCTCCCCTCTTGCAAGCGCCGGCTTTAGAAGATTTGCGGCATCCATCGAGCCCTCGCTTGCCCCAGCGCCTATAATGGTATGTATCTCATCTATAAAGAGGATAATGTTTTTGTCTTTTTGCACCTCTTCGATAACGGCTTTTAGTCTATCTTCAAACTCGCCCCTATATTTGGCTCCGGCTATCAGGCTACCCATGTCTAGCGCTATGAGTTTTTTGTTTTGAAGGCTATAAGGTACGTCTTTTGCGACTATTCTTTGCGCCAATCCTTCTACGATAGCGGTCTTGCCGACGCCCGGTTCGCCAAGCAGTATAGGGTTATTTTTGGACTTTCTAATAAGGATTTGCATAACCCTACTAACCTCTTCCTCTCTGCCAATTACCGGGTCGAGCTTGCCTTCGGCGGCTCTCTGGGTCAAATCTATACCGTACTTCGAGAGCGACTCTAGCTTCTCGTCCGCACTTTGCGAATCTATCTTGCGCCCAGCTCTTGCAGCTTCAAGATTCTTTTTGAGCTCCATCAAGTCTATATATTTACCGACGCTCTCTTTAAAAAACGGCTCGTTTATATTGGCTATTATCCAACTATCTACGGCAATAAAGCTATCGCCGTTTTTTACGGCCAATCCCTCGGCTGCCTCGAGCGTCCTATAAAGATTTTTTGAAATCTTAATATTTTCTTTGGATACGGTAGATACTTTTGGAAATTTATCGACAAGGCTTTTAAGTTCGAGCTCAAGCGCCGCTTTGTCGGCAGAAGCCCTGTTAAGCGCTTGGTTTAGTACCGATTCTGTATTTGTTACGAGTCCCCAAATAATATGCAAAGGTTCTACTTCTTGGTTTTTGGAGTGGAGCGCTAGGCTAAGCCCGGCCTCTATCGCATCTGTCATTTGGTGCGTTAACTTTTCAAATAGACTCATCGTTCATCCTTTTATATTTTATTTAATTGATACAAGTGGGATTTTACAACTTTGAGTGTGGTATTGTCAAGCCTATAAGAAGTTATATTTTGTTTTTACGTCACACGAAAGGGAAAAAATTGTACCATTTTGGCAAATTTTCACACCATAAATCTTTGAAGGAAAAAGCAAAAAGTGAAGAATAAAAAATTTATAGCGCTGGGCGCCGTAAGTGCGGCAATAGCGGGACTATTTGTATACAACACCTCTCTAAACGCTCTCCAGCCTACAAACGACGGCGCACAAGATACAAAATTGGCAGCTTTCGCAAAGTTCACAAAAGTAGTCGGTACGATACAAAAATACTATGTAGACGAACTCTCCCTCGACGATATCATCAAAAAATCACTTCAAGGTCTTCTTGCAAATCTGGACGCACACTCCGGTTATCTAGACGAGAAACAATATAAAGATCTGAAAGTAGAGACGGAAGGCGAATTTGGCGGGCTTGGTATCACAGTAGGCATGAAAAACGGAGCGCTAACCGTCATAGCTCCGATAGAGGGAACTCCGGCATACAAAGCTGGTGTTCAGGCCGGGGATATAATACTAAAGATAAACGATCAATCCACAATCAATATGACGATAGATGAAGCGGTAAACCTCATGAGGGGCAAACCAAAGACGAAAATCGACCTTACGATAGTTAGAAAAACGGAAGCAAAACCGTTTAAAATATCTATAATCAGGGATATTATCAATATCCAGTCCGTATACGGCAAGAAACTTGAAGGCGACATCGCATATATCAGAGTTACGTCGTTTGACAAAAAGGTAGTGGAAGCGGTCAAAAAAGAGCTAGAAAAAATCAAGAATCCTAAGGGGATAGTGCTAGACCTTAGAAATAACCCAGGTGGACTTCTAGATCAAGCCGTAGGTCTTGTGGATATGTTCGTCGAAAAAGGCATTATCGTATCTCAAAAAGGTAGAGTTGCAGACGAAAACGTAGTGTATGACGCAAGCGGAAAAGCAGCGTACAAAAATCTACCTATGGCAGTTCTAATCAACGGCGGAAGCGCATCTGCCAGTGAAATCGTAAGCGGAAGCTTGCAAGACAACAAAAGAGCTGTAATTGTCGGCGAAAAAAGCTTTGGAAAAGGAAGCGTGCAGGTTGTCCTACCGATAGACAAAACAGACGCAATAAGACTAACCATTGCCAGATACTATCTTCCTAGCGGCAGAACGATACAGGCGGTTGGCGTAACGCCTGACGTAGCCGTGGCGGCCGGCGTAGTGAAAGATAATGTCGATGAGAGCTTTAGCGTAAAAGAGGCTGATTTAAAACAGCACCTGCAGGGCGAGCTTGAGAAACTGGAAAAAGAAAAACCGGCAGACAAACCTCAAAGTGAGAAGCTACCTAAGACAAAAAAAGAAGAGGCTCTCTCGGATGAGAATATGGCAAAAGATTTACAGCTTCAAACCGCTATTGGCATAGTAAAAGCGCTAATAATCACTAAAAAGTAAGGGGAGAAGATGAACAAAACTGAACTTTTATACGAAGGTAAAGGCAAAAAGATATTCAAAACAGATGATGCCAATATTTTTATAGCAGAGTTTAAAGATGATTTGACGGCTTTTAATGCGCTAAAAAAAGGGAGCGAGGCCGGCAAAGGTGCCCTTAACTGCAAAATTTCAAAAGAACTTTTTGATTTGCTAGAGAAAAACGGCATCAAAACCCACATGGTAAAAGTACTTTCCGACAACGAAATGGCAATCAAAAAAGTAAACATAATACCTATTGAAGTCGTAACGAGAAACATAGCCACGGGAAGCCTTACAAAAAGATTAGGTATCGAAGACGGCAAAAAACTAGACTTTACGCTAGTCGAGTTCTACTACAAAAACGACTCTCTCGGCGACCCTATCATTAATGACGAACACGCCATGCTAATGAAGCTTGTGGACAAAAAAGAAGATCTTGAAGTTCTAAAAACAATGGCTAGAAAAGTAAACGATGTTCTATTCAAATTCTTTGACGACAAAGGTCTTATACTTGTTGACTTCAAACTGGAGTTTGGCAAAGATGCAAACGGTGAGATACTGCTTGCAGACGAAATAAGCCCTGATAGCTGTAGATTTTGGGATAAGGAAACTCTTGAAAAACTAGATAAAGACAGATTTAGGCAAGATCTTGGCTCAGTGTGCGCCGGATACGAAAAAGTACTAGAAAAAATACTAAATTAACCGAAGGATATGAATTTGAAAGCCATAGTAAATATATTTTTGAAAGAAGGCGTACTAGACCCTCAAGGTAAAGCCGTACATCACGCACTATCAACGATGGGCTTTAGCGACGTAAGCAACGTCAGAATGGGGAAGCAAATCGTATTAGACCTAAATAGTAGCGACGAAGCAAAAGCAAGAGCGGAAGTTGAAAAAATGTGTGAGACGCTACTTGCAAATACGGTTATCGAAAACTACACCTTTGAGCTTGTAAAATGAGCATAGCCGTACTATTTTTTCCTGGTACGAACTGTGAGCAGGATACGAAATACGCAGTCGAAAGACTGGGATATAAAGCCGAGGTAGTATGGCACAAAGAGAGTATGTTGCCGAGCAGTACCGAGGCCGTTATAGTACCGGGCGGCTTTAGCTACGGAGATTACCTTAGAAGCGGCGCTATAGCTAGATTTTCCCCGATTATGCAAGAGGTTGCTAGATTTGCGCAAAAAGGCGGAAAAGTACTAGGAATATGTAACGGCTTTCAAATACTCCTAGAGGCCGGATTGCTTCCAGGAGCAATGAAAAGAAATGAAAATCTCCACTTTATCAGCAAATTCGTCAACTTGAAAGTAGTTTCAAACGATAACTCGTTTTTATCCCTTACAAAAAACGGCGAGCTGCTAAATATGCCGGTTGCTCACGCCGACGGCAACTACAATATCGACCCGGAATCACTCAAAAAGATGTACGATAAAGGGCAAGTTCTTCTAAAATATGCCGACGAAAACAAAAATGAGCTAAACCTAAACGGTTCCGTAGACTGCATAGCCGGAATATGCAACGAAACCAAAAATGTTTTCGGGCTTATGCCGCACCCTGAGAGGGCATGCGAAAACGCTCTTGGAAGCGAAGACGGCAACAAACTAATAAAAGGCTTTCTTGCATCCATCTAACATTATAAAATCCGTGTCGATATTTGCGATACTGCTCGTATCGTCATTATCGGCGCAGATTGAAATATACGATGCGACGACCCAAAAACAACTCTACCTATTCACAAAAAAATTCGGACTTACGCAGACGCTAGCGGATAAAATATTAGAAACCAACAAAACACCGGCACAGATAATAGTTGCAAAAAAAGAGCAAAATAGCCTAGAGGCATATATACTACATGCCGACAATCGCAATACAAAGCTCCTGGTCTTAACGCAAAACGGCATATCCAAAATAAGATTGATGCCTCTTAATGCAAAGTTTATAGACAGATACACAGTTGTTCGCTTTGATACTCAAACCGTGCAGGCAAACGAGACAGATGGAAAATTTGCGGCTCAGCTTTCAGAGTCAATGCTCAAACACATAGGCAAAAGGCCGCTCACGATATCCGCCCTCAAACGAGAAAGAGTCTTTGGCAACATCGTATTTCCGGCAAAAACTGTAGCTTTGCTTGGCGAAATGGAAGGGCTTTTTATGTTTGCGTTTGAGTATAACGGCGAGTTGTATGACAAAAACGGCGTTTTGCTTGGCGATACGAACGCTGTTATACCGGTCGACTTCGATAGAATCTCTGAATTTTATTCAAGTAGCAGACTTCATCCGATATTGAAATATTTTAGAGCACATCTAGGGATAGATTTGGCGGCAAAATACGGGGCAAGCGTACATAGTGTACTTGACGGCAGGGTAACGGACGTCGGATATAATCCAAATATCGGAAATTATGTTAAAATAGCCCACAATAATGGGATCGAGACAATATACGGACATCTCTCGAAGATAAAAGCCAATTTAAAGCCTGGTTCTTTGGTTTCAAAAAGAGAGATTATCGGACTTGTCGGCTCTAGTGGATTAGCAACAGGTCCGCATCTGCATTTTGGCGTAAAAAAAGACGGCACATATATTAATCCGGCCACCCTGTATACCAGCCACAGAGAGAGGCTAGAAGATATTAATTTTTTTAACTTTGCAAACGAGGCAAGGCGTTTGTTTTTAGAATCAAATATTAACACCAAAGTAGCAAGGAATAGATATTGAAGGTATTGAGAATAGTTGTTTTTTTATTTTTTACCTTTAGCTCGGTTTTGACGGCCACAGATACAAACGACAGCTCCCAAAAACAGCCGTCGGAACAAGCGCTATTTATATCTTACGACAAAACACCGTCCGTACTATTTAAAAACGAGGTTTTTGAAATAAAACTAAAAGCGCTCGTCGCATCAAATGAACCTGGTCTATTAAAGACAACTTTGGCAAATCAAAGCGGAATAAAACTACTAAACTCAAACTACAAATGGAAATTGGAGTCTGATGGCTCTTTTGCCCTCTCTTTGTATTTTAAAGTTTTAGACCAGGCAGTCAGACTACCCGATATACAAACCGTATATTCAGTTAATGGAGCCGACAAAGAGAGCGTATCGATGCAAGGTCAGACAATAAACGCATCATCGATAGAGCCTACTGGGAAATTTTGCGGAGTAATAGCTTCATCATTATCGGTAAACAACTACAAAATAGACAGATATGACGCACAAAACAATATTTTGGCGCTTGATATATCCGCCAAATATGCAAACTTGGAAGACTTTAAGCTTCAAAACATAGGAATGCAAGGGGTAAACTCTTTGAAAAACGGCTTTGTTAGCGGTAAAATGTTCTACTATCTAATCATTCCGGCAAACCAAAAAAACTTAGAATTTGAATATTTTGACAAAGAAAAAAATTCTATGCAAACTGTATCCATAACACTAGATCTTTCAAAAATAGAAGATAAGGTCAGTACGCAAACTGATCTGCAGCCAAAAAGCTCAGACAAGACGCTATACGTATTTTTGACGGTGGCTGTCATAGCTTCCATTTTATACGGCATATACTATTTTAAGCGTGAAAAAATATTTTTAATACTCATCCTAGCCACCATAATCGCCGGAGTCGTATTCTTATTCATACCTAACGAACAGGTTAAAATAAAAAAAGACACTATTGTATATCTACTGCCTACCGAGAATTCGACGGCCTTCTTCCAGGCTACAACCGATATGCCAGTAGAAAAACTAAAAACAAGCGAAGGCTACGTAAAAATCAAACTCCAAGATGGAAAGATTGGTTGGGTAAAAGGAGAGGCGATTGTCGGTAATTAGGCTTTATCTGAAGAGTATCTTAGCCGGGTTTTTTATAGCTCTATTTATTCCATTTTTATATCTGGCAGGCAAAAAAAACAAAGGGCCAAGGACTATTCTCTCTAAAATACTTCTTAAAATATTTATGGTCAGACCTAAGATAGTGGGCGAGATAGACGATAATGCAGGGCTATATATACTAAATCACCAGAGCGTACTAGATATAGTTGCTATGGAAGCTATAACTAAAAAAAATCTCTGCTGGGTAGCAAAGGAGGAGCTTTTCAATATTCCGCTTTTTGGGCACCTATTCAAATCATGCAAGATGATAGCGGTAGACAGAGAAAACAAACAAGGGCTGGTAAAACTATTAAAAGACTCCAAAAATGCTATCGAGCAAGGCAGACCAATCGTTATTTTCCCTGAGGGAACTAGGGGTAAAGAGAGGGAACTTTTGGAGTTTAAGGCTGGCGCAAAAATGATAGCGGAGAAGCTAAATCTTAGAGTCCAACCGGTAGTACTTGTGGATTCGGCAAAGCTTTTGGATACAAAATACTCTTCAAAAGAAGGCGGGGGCGCCTCCAAGGGTGGAACTCTGCAGATTATCTACATGGATTCGTTTATGCCACAAGGCAAAGAGTGGCTAGCAAAAGCCAGAGAAGATATGCAAAAAACGCTTGATGATGCGAGGGCAAATCCCCCTAAAGCCTAACTATCCTATCCGAACACCACTTTGCCAAAGATAGGTCATGCGTAATCAAAAGCAGAGCCGATTCTTTGACGCCCTCTACAAGCGTTTTCATGACTTCCAACTGAATTATATTATCAAGAGCGGAAGTCGGCTCATCCGCCAAAATAAGATCCGGTTTCATCATTAGCGCCCTAAAGATAGAGCATCTCTGAAGCTGTCCACCGCTTAGTTCATACGGTTTTTTTTGCAATACCTTGCGCTCAAGTTTTAGCGTATTTTCAAGCGTATAGTAGTCCAGATTATCGGCAACATCCAAAATCTGGTTTTCTATCGAATAGCTGTTGTGAAATGAGCTGTAAGGGTCTTGGAATACGAAAGATATCTTTTTTGACTCTATCTTGCCCAAAAAAGGTTTTTTAAAGCCGGCTATTAAATCAAAAAGCGTACTTTTGCCTTTCCCGCTAGGACCGACTATAGAAACTATCTCGCCCTTTTTAAGCTCCAAATCAAAATTGTCAAACAAAAGCTCCTGTTTAGAATATCCAAACTGAAGCCCTTTTATCCGAAGAACGCTCTCCATCATTCTCTAATTTGGCCGCTTCCGAATACTTTATATTTATACGTCGTTAAGTCGTTTACGCCCATAGGCCCCCTGGAGTGCAGCTTATTCGTCGATATGCCTACCTCTGCGCCAAAGCCAAATTCGCCGCCATCAGTAAACCTTGTAGACGCATTCACGTATACGCATGCAGAGTCGACGGCGTTTAGGAAAAACTCTGTATTTTGATAGCTATCCGATATTATTGCATCACTATGTCCTGAGCCATATTTTGTTATATGGGCTACAGCCTCTTTTACACCGTCTACGACTTTGATGTTTAGTATATTATCGCCGTACTCTAAATAAAAATCATCCTCTGATGCTTCGGCGACGTTTATAATCTCTTGTGTTTTTGCGCACCCTTTTAGCTTAGTAGAAAATTTGTCGAATTCGGCCTTAAAGAGAGGCAGTGCGCTAGCCGCTATAGATTCGTCTACGAGTAAAGTCTCCATCGAATTGCAAACGCCGGGTCTTTGAACTTTTGCGTTGATAGCGATCTTTAGCGCATTATCTATATTTGCGTATTTGTCCACATATATATGACACACGCCTTTGTCATGCTTTACAACCGGAACCGTCGCATTGTCGCATACGGCACGAATAAGAGATTCTCCGCCGCGCGGAATGATGAGGTCGACATATCTGTCCATCTTCACAAGCTGCATCACCCCTTCCCTGCTCGCATCCGGAAGCATCGATATTATCTCTTTAGGAAGTCCGAATTTATCAAGCACTCCTCTTAATACGTCTGCAATGGTAAAATTTGAATTTATCGCCTCTTTGCCGCCTTTTAGTACCACCACGTTCCCGCTTTTAAAGCAAAGCGCTGCAGTATCGGAGGTAACATTTGGCCTTGATTCGTATATGACGCCAATTACGCCTATAGGAATGCTTACTTTTTGCACCATAAGACCGTTTGGCAAAGTCCAGCCGTCAAGCGTCCTGCCGAGTGGGTCTATTAATGAAGCTATAGTCTCTATGGATTCAGCCATACCGTTGATGCGCTTCTCATCTAGCATCAATCTGTCAACCATGGCGGCGGATAGATTGTTTGCCTTTGCGTACTCCAAATCTTTTTTATTGGCCTCCATAATAGATATTCTCTCGGTTCTAAGGGCTCTTGCCATCTCTCTTAAAACCTCGTTTCTAAGCCTTCCGGAAGTCTGAGACAAATTGGCGCATGCCGCCTTTGCTCTACTCAAATACTCTTGCACTTTACACCCTTTGTTTTTTTATATGTTACTTTTGGTAAGTTTAACGAAGCTACACTAAATAAAAAGGGTTTTTAAAAGTTATAAAAAGTATAATTTTCTTCCACACACATTTCACACTTGGGCATGTAAAATGCTCCATGTAAAAAATCTTAAAAAAGGATACACGATGAAAAAAGTTCTTCTTACTCTTGCTTTCGCTGGCTGTGCTCTTCTAGCTGCAGACGGTAAAGCTATATTCGAAGGTCAATGCAAATCTTGCCACGGCGCTGACGGTAAAATGAAAGCTCTTGGTAAATCTAACCCAATAGCTGGCATGGCTGCTGCTAGCGTAGAAAAAGATCTTGCTGCTTACAAAGCTGGTACTCTTAACAAACACGGTATGGGCGCTGCTATGAAAGGTAACGCTGCAAAACTTTCTGATGCTGATATGAAAGCTGTAGCTTCTTACATCGCAACTCTTAAATAATTTCCCTCCCCGCCCAAAAGCGGGGACTTCTTATACAAAATCCATCTCTTCTTTCATCTCAATCTCAAAATCTTTTGAAATCGGACAAAAATCAGGTATTCCGTACGGCGGATAAAGCTTTTTCATCACCGACTCAGCAGATCTATTTCTGATAAGATAAAAATCAACCACTCTTTTGCTGCACTTTACGCAGTCATAACCGTCTTCGCTAGGCATCTTAACTATGCCGTTAAACTTTAGATGTGAACACTCCAGGCAGTTTTGTTCCACTTCCAACATTCTCATCCGCTCTCCTTATTGTTTTGATTAGTTTTTATAAAGCAACTTTAATTCCCAAAAACAATCCAACTTCAAGCAGTTTTTATAGAGGTTTGAGTAAAATTTTCGTACTCTACAAAATAAGCGGAAAATATGTTTGGAATAGATCTCGGCTCATTCATAGTCATAATGATAGTTGCAATAATTTTTCTAGGTCCGGAAAAGCTACCAGATGTGATAATACAGGTAGTAAAGTTCTTCAAAAGCTTCAAATCTACGGTACAAGAGGCCAAGGATACCATACAAAAAGAGATAGATCTACACGAACTAAAAAATACAGCTACCGAATATAAAGAAAAATTAGAGAAGCTGACAGAAAATCTAAACAACCCTTCCAGTATGTATAACAATAAAGAAGTAAGCGATATGTTCGGCGACATAACCAAAGAGTTTAAAGAGATAGAAGACGGCATTAAAAAAGAGATAGAATCCCCGCTAGATACTACGCCGCAAATCTCTCAAAATGCAAACAAAGAGGAAGTAAAGTAAGATGCTCGAGGATTTAAAGCCACATATAGCGGAGCTTAGAGATAGGCTCATAAAATGCGTAATAGTGCTCGGTGTCGCATTTTTTGCATGTTTTGCCGTTTGGGAACCTATTATGGCATGGGTTACGATGCCGCTAAAAGAAGCTATCCCAAATAGCGGACAAGTCGTAGCCGTTAAGATGGGCGAACAGTTTTTTACGGCGGTTAGCGTCTCTTTTTTTGCCTCTCTCGTCATCTCGCTGCCTGTTATCTTTTATCAGATTTGGGCATTTTTGGCTCCTGGACTTTATGAGCATGAAAAAAGATATATTCTGCCTTTTGTAATTGGCGCAACTGGAATGTTTATAGCCGGCGCCCTATTTGCGTATTACTTCGTATTCCCGGTCGGCTTCAAATTTCTAGTCAATTTCGGAGGTGGGCAGACTACCGCAATGATAAGTATCGCAGAGTATCTTAGCTTCTTTTTGAAGCTGATGTTTGGCTTTGGAATATCTTTTGAGCTGCCAGTCATTGCGGCGCTTTTGGCCTTTTTTGGACTTGTTGACGATAAACAGATGAAATCTTCTTTTAGGTACGCCATAGTTATCATCTTTGTGGTTGCGGCAATACTTACTCCGCCTGACGTTATGAGTCAACTTATGATGGCCACCCCTATGATAATCTTGTACGGCGTAGCGATACTTCTGGTAAAAATGATAAATCCTGCCCCAAAAGAGGAAAATGAGCCAGCCTGACAGGACGCTTTTAACCTCTTCTTACGACTATGAACTCCCAAAAGAGCTTATAGCGAGCTACCCGGCAAACCCTAGAAGTAGCGCAAAACTGTTAGTCGTAGATAGAATAAACGCTACGATTACGCACTCCAACATATCAGACATATGCGACTTTATACCCAAAAACACGGCCATCGTCGTCAACAATACAAAAGTCATAAAAGCTAGAATCTTCGGACGCAAAAAGAGCGGCGGTAAAATTGAATGCGTGGTTATAAAACCGTTTGAAGACGGCTCTTTTTTGGCGCTCGTCAGAGGCAAAGTAAAAGTAGGAGATAGACTTTTTTTTGAAGATAACCTATCGCTTGAAGTTTTGGAGCTTTTAGATGACGGGAGCAGAAAAGTCTCTTTTTTTGAAGGCGAAGCGAAAATAGGGTTTGCAAAACTTATAGAGAAGCTGGAAAAAATAGGCCACATACCGCTTCCGCCTTATATAAACAGAGAGGACGAAAAAAGCGACGAGACGAACTATCAAAGCCGTTTTGCGTCAAATGCCGGAAGCGTAGCCGCCCCGACGGCGTCACTCCACTTCGACGAAGAGTTACTTGGCAAAATAAGGCAAAATCATAAGCTGTACGAATTAACCCTTCATGTCGGACTAGGCACTTTTAAGCCCGTTGAAGCCGAAAACATAGAAGAACACCCTATGCATTCCGAGTATTTTGAGATTCCAACCGAGACGGCAAAGCTACTAGATAGCGATAAAAAAATACTATGCATCGGTACGACGTCGACTAGAACCGTAGAATATTACGATCGCACAAAAAAAACCTCCGGGGAGTGCGACATATTCATAAATCCGCAAAACCCTCCAAAAAGAGCGGATATGCTACTAACAAACTTCCATTTGCCGAAATCTACGCTTATTATGTTGGTAGCAGGGTTTGTCGGACTAGATAGGACGCTTGAAATATACAAAGAGGCGATAGAAAAAAAATATAGATTTTATAGCTACGGTGATGCAATGCTTATCCTCTAAAATCACTCCAGCGCTTAAGTATAACCAAAGCCGATAAGCTATCCAGCCGGCCGTCTTTGACCTTTGTATACCCACCTCCAGCCTCTTTAAGAGCCTCTTTTGAGCTACCAAACTCATCCACATAAATTATCTCGCCGTCAAACTCGAGTAGCGATACAAAATGTTTTATCCTGCGCTCCATCTCCTCTTCGCTAGCTCCTCCTCTGGGAAGCCCTACAACCAACCTTGAAGCGTTTTTGGCTTTTAGCATTGCCGACACCTCTCTTGCCGCCTGCTCCCTATTTTTCCTAAGTATCGGCTCGCTTGCGACGGGGATTGTATCAACCATTACGGCAACACCTATCCTTTTTAATCCTACATCTATAGCCACGGTATTCATGCCGCTTAGTTTAGCCAAAACTCTGTAAAATCGCCGCAAAATAAAAGCAAGGAGACAATTTTATGAAGATAGTATCTACGCCAAATGCCCCACAAGCAATAGGACCGTACTCGCAAGCAATTAAGATAGAGGGGATGATATACACTTCCGGACAAGTAGCCCTAAGAGCCGACGGCAGCTTTAACGACGGCGACATAACGGCGCAAACTACTCAGGTGTTTGAAAATTTGACGGCAGTACTAAAAGAGGCCGGAAGCGCTCTTGACAAAGTAATCAAAACTACGGTATTTCTATCCGATATGGATAACTTTGCGCCGATGAACGAAGTATACGCAAAGTTTTTCGGCGACCACAAGCCGGCACGCAGCACCGTAGCGGTCAAAACCCTCCCAAAAAACGCCCTCGTCGAGATCGAGTGCATAGCCCTAGCCTAAGGACTTTGGGCTTTTAGCTTTGTCAAAATAGTAATTAAGGACTTTTATTAACAGCATCAACATGATTGCGTCCAGCATACTCGCAACGACTATGGACGAGTACTCCAGCGTATCTATCGTTTTCGACTGAAGCCCAAGCGTAGCGGCGGCAACCATAAACATAAGCGGCATAGAATCAGAAAGCGCAAACAAAAGAGTGCTTTTGAAACCGAGATGACTATAAAACGTACTAAACGAGCCTATAATCCTAATAGAAACCATGCAGGCTATCAAAAATAGCGCATTTTTGATAATCTCGTATGAAAATACGATGTCGAGCTTTAGCGTGGAGCCGACATAGATAAAAAATATCGGCGCCAAAAAACCAAATCCAAAAGACGAGAGTTTATCGTGCAAATCTTTTTTGTGCGAAAAAAACGCAGTGATAAACATTCCGGCAAAGAATGCACCGAGCACCATATCTATTTTTAGGTATAGCATTATCGCTATCATGACAAAAAAGAGCGCCATCGAAAACCTGATATCCTGCTCTTTTGACGCAATATCGGGCATAATGGCCTTTTTTGCCTCGGGAAACCACCAAAAAAACGCTCTTGCAAGCTTGAAAAAAAGAACGCCCGCAACAACTATAACGACAAGCGTAGCCATAGCCTTGTAAAACTGGGCTTTAAATCCGAAACTAACCGCACCGCTGAGAATGGTAAGAGCGACTATACTGATAAGCTCTCCTAGTATTCCTATCGTAAGGGCTAATGAGAGCCACGGCTTATCCTTGCCGTAATCTTTTAAAAGCGCCATTATCATACCGAGAGAGAATATAGGGAGTATTACGACGTATATAAACGAAAGTTTGAAGTACAAAACGACCGTCAAAGCAAGCGCATATAAAATCAAAAAATAGAGTATTACTCTTTTAAACAAGCTCGATCTTATTTTTGCAAACTCTTTTAGGTTGACCTCTAGGCCTGCCAAAAACATCAAAAATAAAAATCCGACTTTAGCCATGATAAAAAAGTATTCGTTTTTTTCAAAAAAACCGAGATGTCCGCCGATAATACCGAATATTATTTCAATGACGACTATAGGAACCCTCAGGGTTTTCGACACAAACGGGGATAGCGCTATAAAAAATGAAAGCGCTATAACTATAACAATAGGGCTAGACATATCTACTCGTTTCTAAGCACCGTAAGGGCGTCTACTTCCGAGGCTTTTTTTGCCGGATAGTAAGACGATAAAAATACTATGGCTAGCGAACCCAGCGTAATAAGGCAAAAATCTACTATAGATAGCTCCAAAGGTAGCTTGGTACTGCCGTAGACATCCGCCGGAAGGCTTATAATGTCGAAGTTTGAAAGCAAAACCAGAGCAACTGCGGAAAGAAGTATACCCACGATGATACCGCCGCCGCCTATTATTGTCCCAAGCCTAAAAAATATAGCCCTTATTTCGCTTCTATCTGCGCCCAGCGACAAAAGAAGCGCTATCTCCTTGCGTCTACTCATAACGGTCATCAAAAGAGAACTTACGATATTTAGCGACGCTACCAATATTATCAGCATAAGTACCACAAAAAGCGCTCTTTTCTCAAGCGCCAAAGCAGCAAAGAAGTTGCCGTTTTGCTGCCACCAGCCGACAAGCGCATATTCGTCCGGAAGCCTTGATTGCAGTAGCTTTATCTCTTTTAACGGCTCTTTGGAGTAGATATGAACCCCGTCATACAGATCCTCGCTTCTGCCAAGAGCCCTCGCTAAATCTTTTGCGTTTACATATACATAGCCCTTATCGTATGCAAGAAGTCCAGACGAAAAGCTCTTATTTACGGAAAATCTTTTCATCATCGGCGAAATACCGATACCTTGCGGCTCTCCTTCAGCAAATATGATGGTCAACTTATCTCCCTTGATAAGGTCAAAATCATCTTTTAGTTTTTTGCCTATCAATGCCTCAAAGCCGCCCAGTCCATCTTTGCCGAGGGCGCCGGCCACTACATCGTTAATCTGCTTTTCTGCGGCAATATCTACACCGAATACGACTACGCCTTCCATGTTTTCATTTTTTTTGGCTATTGCACTGGCTCTTAGAAACGGGCTAAACTTGAATTCGGGATTGTTTTTTTGAAGCTCGGCCACGAAATCGGACGAAATCTCATAGCCGTGTTTTGAGTAGAGTGTTATCGGATAGTTCATCGTAAAGAGCTTTTTTTCAAACTCCTTATCAAATCCGTTCATAATAGCCATAGCGACGATAAGCACGAAGACCCCTAGTCCGACGCCGATGAACGCCAAAGCGGCCGTTATGGAAATAAACGGCTGCGACGGGTCAAATCTAAGATATTTTGAGACAATGAAGCGTATAAGCTTTTTATTCATCAGCTCTTTTTCTTATCGTAGTTTTTGAGCCTCTCTTCTCTTTTTTGGCTAGCCGGCACTATTTTTATATTTTCATCTTGATATTCTATCTCTTCGGCCGTAGTATCGCTACCTATTTTGAATGAGTGTAGTATTCTAACTGCGTTTATTTTTACCGTTTCGACAAGTTCGGTAAAGAGCTTGTAACTCTCTTTTTTATACTCCACAAGAGGGTCTTTTTGATTGTACCCTCTTAGTCCTATGCCTGTTTTTAGTATATCCATTTGATAAAGATGCTCTCTCCAGGCTTCATCCAGTGTTTGAAGGTATAGTATTTTTTCTATCTCTTTTTTCTGGGCTTCGTCTACGACTGAAAGTTTTGTTTCATAATACTCTCTCATCAGATCATAAACTTTTTGTTTCAAATCTTCATACTCTAGACCTTCCAATTGCACCTCTTCTATACCAAGCCCTATATCCTCTTGCAAAAGTTCGCAAACCTTTTGAAGGTTAAAATCCTCCCTTTCAAGACCGTAGAATATTCCCGCATCCGCTAAGATATTTTCTACATATACATATCTATTTTCATCAATTTTTGCAGATATATCAAACTCTGGATTTAAAAGCTCGTTTCTAAAGCCGTAGATTATTTTTCTTTGAGCGTTGGCTATATCGTCATACTCAAGTAGATGTTTTCTGCTCTCATAGTGCATACTCTCCACTTTTTTCTGCGCTTTCTCTACCGCATTCGTTACCAGCTTAGAGTCGATATGCTCGCCTCTCTCTAGCCCAAGCCTATTCATAATGCTCTTTATCTTGTCGCTTCCAAAAATTCTAAGAAGCGTATCGTCAAGACTTAGATAAAATTGGCTAAAACCAGGGTCGCCCTGTCTACCGCTTCGTCCTCTTAGCTGATTGTCTATACGGCGGCTCTCGTGTCTTTCAGTACCGATGATAGCTAGACCGCCAAGCGACCTTACCTCGTCATCTATCTTGATATCAACGCCACGTCCGGCCATATTCGTAGCCACAGTAACAGCCCCTTTGGTGCCGGCAAGCTTGATTATTTCTGCTTCTCGCTCATGATTTTTGGCGTTTAGTACCGTATGCGCTATCTTCTCTTTTTTAAGAAGCTCATGCAAAGCCTCACTCTTTTCTATTGAAGCTGTACCTATAAGTATCGGTTGTCCCTTTGAGTTTAGCTCTTTTACTTTTTTGATTACGGCCTCATACTTCTCTTCTTCAGTCTTAAATATAAGATCGTTCATATCTATTCTTGCCACTGGCACGTTCGTAGGGATAGAGATAACGTCAAGTCCGTATATCTCGCTAAATTCGGTAGCCTCGGTCTGCGCCGTACCAGTCATACCGGCTAGCTTCGAGTAGAGCCTGAAGTAGTTTTGGAAGGTAATATCTGCTAGAGTCTGGCTCTCTTCTTTGATTAGCACGCCCTCTTTTGCTTCAAGGGCTTGATGAAGCCCCTCGGAGTATCTTTTCCCCTCTGAGAGTCTACCTGTAAATTCATCTACGATGATGATTTCGCCATCTCTTACTACATAGTCGACGTCTATCTTAAATAGATATTGAGCTTTTAGCGCCTGATCTAGCCTATGGGAAAGTATGGCGTTGTCAAGATCGTATAGATTTCCGACGTCAAATAGCTCCTCCGCATATCTAATACCCTCTTCCGTCATCAAAATTACCCTATTTTTCTCATCGACGGTAAAGTGCTTTTCAATCTCTAGCTTCAGAGCTACCTCGTTGGCTTTTTCATATTGCCCCATAAACGACTTTGTAGGACCTGAGATAATAAGTGGGGTTCTGGCTTCATCGATAAGAATCGAGTCAACCTCGTCGACTATCGCAAAATGATGGTTTCTTTGGACTTGCGAAACTTTGGAGTACTTCATGTTGTCTCTTAAGTAGTCAAAGCCAAACTCGTTATTGGTACCATATGTAATATCCGCATCATATGCCGCTTTTTTTACCTCTTCGTCATCTTCGTCAGAGAGTATCACACCGACGCTAAACCCTAGGAAGTTATAGAGTACGCCCATCTCGGTGGCATCCCTTTTTGCAAGGTAGTCGTTGACGGTGATTACGTGTACGCCCTCACCCTTCATGGCATTTAGTATGACGGCAAGCGTCGCAACCAGTGTCTTGCCTTCCCCGGTTTTCATCTCGGCTATCCTGCCGTCGTTTAGCACCATACCACCTATCATCTGGACGTCGTGGTGCCTCATTCCAAGCACTCTTTTCGACGCCTCTCTGGTTATCGCAAAAGAGTCAAAAAGCACAGCATCCAAAGACTCTCCGCCGATTACTCTTGCTCTAAGCGCCGCAAAAGCCGCTTTTAACTCGTCATCCGACATTGCCGCATATTTTGGCTCCAGTGCGTTTATCTCGGCAAGTTTCTTTCTATATCTTTTTAGCTCTTTTTCATTTCTAGTACCCATTATTTTGTTTACTATGGTTTTTATCATCTATCAAAGTCCCAAATTCGCTTAAGTTTGGCGCTCATAATACCAAAACTACTATAAACTTAAACCCCTCTAAGTTATACTCTACACCAAAAACAGGGTATCCACAATGCTTAAAAAAGCTTTTATTTGCAGCGCTTTTGCGCTATCTTGCCTTGGACTATCGTTTGACTACGACACGTTTGAGGCCTCGTTCGTACAGACGATAAAAAATAAATCAGGCAAAAAGATAGAGTATAGCGGCAAGCTAATCGCAAAAAAACCGAGTCAGGCGCTCTGGGAGTACCAAAAGCCGATAAAAAAAATCGTATTCGTAAAAGACGAGACGGTCATAGTATATGAACCGGAGCTATCCCAGGCAAAATACCTGAAGAAGAAAAGCCAGATTTCGCTTGAATCGATACTTAAAAACGCAAAGCCGGAAGGGGGTGACGAATATAGCGCCAAAAGCGGAGATATTACGTATAGATTCAAGGTTTCCAACAATATGATAGAGAAACTGACATACAAAGACTCGCTCGATAACGATACGGAGATAGTTTTTAAGGATAGAAGAAAAAATACGGCGGTTTCGGACAAGGTTTTCGACTTTAAACCAGGTCCGGATATAGATATTATCAAATAGTTGACGCAAATCAATAAAAAAACTCCTTTTTTTACATAAACTTCCCATAAAAAAGGAGTCTAGTATGAGCATAAAAGAATTTTTAGGAAAAGACCACAAGTTTTGCGACGAGAGCTTCGCGGAGTTTGAAAATAGGGTCGTAAAAGGCGATATGGAGGCTGCGAAAAGCTCTTTTGAAAAAATGGCAAAAGAGTTTGAGGAGCATTTCATAATGGAAGAGAAGGTATTGTTTTTGGCATTTGAACTAAGAAGCGGCATGAGCTGCGGTCCGACAGAAGTCATGAGAAGAGAGCATGAACAGATGAGATTTAACATCGGCATGATGAAAAAAGCATTGGAGGCGGCGAATAAATCGCAGCTTCTAGGGCTTTGTGAATCCTTTAATATACTTGTTCAGCAGCACAACTCCAAAGAGGAGCAGATACTCTATACGATGTGTGACCAGGTATTGTCTGCCGAGGCAGAGGCGCTTGTGGAGCAAATGAAAGATGCGAAAAATGCCGTCTGAGGTACTCCTTGACGCAAGAAAGCTAGAGGCCCCCTTTCCACTTGAATACGCCATAAAGATAGCTAAAAATCTAAAAAGCGGCGAATATATGAAAATGATGCACAGAATGAAACCGTGCAAATTGGAAGCCGTGCTAGATTGCATGGATATAGACCATCTCTATTTCGAACTGCACAAAACCCACTATGTTTACGGCTGGCTAAGAGACGACGAAGAGACAAAAAAAGAGATACTAAAAAGAGTAGAAGATGAACACGGCAGGACTATCATTATCTGATGCGCCTCCTTTTAGGACGATCTATCCGTTTTTTATAGCGGCGGCGCTTTTTGGTTCCCTGTCCTTTGTAGCTCTGGCATTTACAACCGACATAAATAGATATGACCCACATATTGTAGGCTCAATCCATTTGTTTACGATAGGTTTTTTGCTAAACGCCACTCTTGGCTCTCTGACGCAAATGCTTCCCGTGGTAGGAGGCGTAAAGATAGAGAGTCCAAAAATAATAAAATTCTCTTTTTTCGCCTTTAGTGCGTCTGCGGTTTTGTTTTTTGCTGGTTTTGTTTTTTACAGGCCGCTCCTAGGCATTGCTGGTCTACTTATTTTATGCGCCGCCGTTATGTTTTTTGGAATGTTACTCATTAATATCTTTTCAAAAAAAGAGGTAATAAGCCAAACGCTCAAGGGAATGAGAGCGGCGATAATTGTTGGAGTTTTTGCGATTTTGTTAGGGCTTCATCTATTGGCATCACACGCAATAGGCTTACTCTCGGAGTCGCACGCAAAGTTTACACAGATACATATACTACTCGCTGTATTCGGTTTTTTCGGAACCTTGATCATATCGGTGGCGCATCAGGTGTTGCCGATGTTTTATGTATCGCCTGAATTTCCGAAGTTTTGCAGGGCATGGCCTATCATTATTTCTATAGCCTCTACAGCTCTTTTTATTCCGGCGACATCAAATATTGCCATCTTCGTAATATGGACTTCGTTTGTCGCCTTCGCAATCGTAGCGCTCAAAAAAATAAAAGAGCGAAAAAGGCTAATGTCGGATGCGTCGCTAAGACTCTGGCAAACAGGACTCGTCTCTTTGATTATAGGACTTGCTTTGTGGGCATATTCGCTATTTTTCGAGCTAAAAAAAGCGGAGTTCTTATTTGTACTGTTTTTTGGGCTCGGCTTTTTGGGTTCTATAGTCAAGGCCATGATAAATAAGATAGTACCGTTTCTGGCATGGTTTCATCTAACCAGTATGGGAAAATGGGATGCCCCTAGCGTAAGAGAGATGATAAGCGATAAAGACGCTAGCATAGAGCTTTGGCTACACTGGAGTTCTCTTGCTTTATTTGGAGCCTTTGTTATCTTAGAGCCGCTATTTCAATTTGCCTGCATCTTCGCAGCTGCAAGCTTTGCCGTGCTTTTAAAAAATATTATCGGCGTTCTAATTATATTTAAGCGTGAGTCGAAGAGTGTGCCTACCGCCTAAACTTATCCATTACCGCAAGCGCCTCTTTTTTGCCTTTTTTGGCGGCAAGCTCTCTTGCCGTCTGCTTTGACGAATCCCTAATGTAAACATCGGCTCCTTTTGAGATCAAAATCCCTACCGTCTTTGCGTTTCCATATGCGGCCGCTATCATAAGCGGCGTCTGCCCCGCATCGTTCATAGCGTCTATATTTGCTCCTTTTTCCAAAAGAAGCGTAACCACCTCGTAGTTTCCATAAAAAGCCGCAAAATGAAGCGCACTATATCTTTTAGCATTCACTTCGTTCGCATCCACACCGGCATCCAAAAACATCCTTACAATTGCTGACCTATCACTATATGCAGCCATCATTGGCGGCGTAATATCTCCCGCAATCAGGCAGCTGTTTATCTCTTTGAGACTCTCTTTTTTTGGTGCGAAAAAATTAAAGATTATTGTCGATTATGGCATCAACTATACTCTTGTCGCACTCCGTAGGCTTTGTACTATTTGATATAGTCTCGACAGCTCTGTTTTGAGGCTTTATGCCCTTTAATGCATCAACGAGCTCGTTTGAAAAAAGAATAGAGGTTGAAAGTAGGATGGAAAATGTGAATTTATGCAAGTTTATACTCCGTTTTGGCATTTTATTATAGCCAAGACGGAGTAAAGGAAGAAGACTAAGAAGGCTTTTAGTTGCCTTCTCTCTCGGAGAGTTTGTAGTTTTCTATTTCGTTGAAGTTGAGGTATTTGTATATTTCGCTCTCTTTGCCTGCAATTGCAGCAGGTACGACACTCATATACTCCTCAACGGTAGGTATACGACCTAGCTTTGCGCACACAGCAGCAAGCTCTGCGCTCCCTAGATAAACTCTAGTGTTTTTACCGAGTCTGTTGTCGAAGTTTCTAGTGCTCGTTGAGAATACGGTAGCGCCCTCAGCCGCTTGCGCTTGGTTACCCATACATAGCGAACAACCAGGAATTTCCGTTCTTGCGCCTATCGCTTTGTAAACCTCATAGTAACCTTCGTTCATTAGCTGTTTTTCGTCCATTTTGGTCGGAGGCACTATCCAGAAGGTATTTACGGCTATTTTGCCCTCCCCTCTCATCACTTCGCCAGCCGCTCTGTAGTGACCGATGTTTGTCATACAAGAGCCCAGGAAGACCTCGTCTATTTTATCTCCGGCTACTTCGCTAAGCGGTTTTATGAAGTCAGGGTCGTTCGGGCAAGCCACTAGCGGCTCTTTTAGATTGTCAAGGTCGATTTCGATCACAGCCGCATACTCTGCATCTGCATCCGGCTCCATAAGAGTCGGGTTTTTTAGCCACTCTTTCATTTTGTCTGCTCTTCTTTTAAGCGTAGCTTTGTCCTCGTATCCGGCTTCGATCATCGCCTCTATTAGAGTGATATTGGATTTTAGATATTCTATTACCGGCTCTTTATCAAGTCTTACGGTACAAGCCGCAGCGCTTCTCTCTGCAGACGCATCGCTAAGCTCAAAAGCTTGCTCTACTTTTAGAGTCGGCAATCCCTCAATCTCAAGGATTCTGCCGTTGAAGATATTCTTTTTGTTTTTCTTCTCTATCGTAAGAAGTCCAGCTTTTTCGGCATAGTATGGAATAGCGTTTACAAGGTCTCTTAGCGTTATTCCAGGTTGCATTTTGCCCTTAAATCTTACAAGTACGCTTTCTGGCATCTCAAGAGGCATGGAGCCCGTAACCGCCGCAAACGCAACAAGTCCAGAACCTGCTGGAAAAGATATACCTATTGGAAATCTCGTATGGCTATCACCACCAGTACCTACCGTGTCAGGAAGCACCATTCTGTTTAGCCAGCTGTGGATTACGCCATCACCCGGTTTAAGACTCACGCCGCCTCTTGATGTTATGAAGCCTGGAAGCGTTTTGTGCAGCGTCTCGTCTGAAGGCTTCGGATAAGCAGCTGTATGACAGAAGCTTTGAAGCACGAAATCGGCAGAGAAGCCAAGTGCGCTAAGCTCTTTTATCTCATCTCTCGTCATAGGCCCCGTAGTATCTTGGCTACCTACCGTCATTGTTACTGGTTCGCAGTATGTTCCAGGTCTGATACCCTCAACGCCGCAAGCTTTACCTACCATTTTTTGCGCAAGCGTATAACCCTTACCTGTATCTTTTGGCTGCTCAGGTTTTTTGAATATGTTTTCCGCTCCTAAGCCAAGTACGTTTCTAGCTTTTGTAGTTAGCCCTCTTCCGATGATAAGAGGGACCCTGCCGCCAGCTCTTACCTCGTCGAGAATGGTGTTTGGAGAGAGTTTGAACGTAGCTATCACGCTGCCGTTTTTGCTGATTTCGCCTTTTTTGATCTCTATTTTGATGACATCGCCGGTTTCCATTTGCGTAACGTCCGCCTGAATAGGAAGAGCGCCCGAGTCTTCGCATGTCGCAAAGAATATAGGTGCGATAACGCCGCCAATTACAACACCACCCGTTCTTTTGTTTGGTACACCTGGAATATCAACTCCAAGATGCCACTGTACCGAGTTTGCCGCTGATTTTCTGGAGCTTCCCGTACCTACAACGTCGCCCACGTATGCTATAGGCAACCCTTTTTTCTTTAGCTCCGCTATAGTCGCTAGAGCGTCAGGCATTTTTGCTCTTAGCATAGAGTTTGCGTGAAGCGGAATGTCCGCTCTAGTGAAAGCTTCGCTAGCCGGAGATAGGTCATCGGTATTGGTTTCGCCGGGAACCTTGAAAACTACTACTTCCATAACGTCTGGCGTGCAAGGCTTATTCGTAAACCACTCGGCATTTGCCCAGCTATTTAGCACCTCTTCGGCAAGCACGTTTGATTTTGACAGCTCAACGATGTCATTAAACGCCTCATATACAAGAAGAGTATTTTTTAGCTCGTTTGCAGCCGCTTTTGCCACGCTTGTATCATCGCCACAAAGAGCGTTAATTAACGGTTTTACGTTGTAGCCGCCTAGCATCTTGCCTAGCATTCTTACGGCGTCAAGCTTTGAGATGCTTGCACACTCCTCAGAGCCGTCAAGGATTCTTGCAAGGTACTCCGCTTTTACTTTTGCGCCATCATCAACGCCTGGATTTACTCTGTTTTCAAGAAGGTCGGCAAGTTCTGCGTTTGCTTTTTTCTCGCTTCTTAGTAGTTCTACTAGTTCACTTACTTGGTTTTTATCAAGCGCTAGAGGAGGAACGCCAAGGGCTGCCCTCTCTTCAATGTGCTGTTTATAGTTTTCCATAAAGCCCATTTTAAAAGCTCCTTTTTTCTATTTGGTTTTGGTAATATTACCCGCTTTTAAATATTTTTAGAATAATTATGTTTCAAAAAGTAATCTTTTTTTGACACAAAAACTATATATTGTTACTTTTTTACTCAAAGGATTTTGAATGCGTTTTAAACTAGAGGGGCTACAAAGCTCAGATAACACGATAGATACGATATGTAAAAAGTGCGGAGAACTCCAAAGCGAATGTATTTGCAACGCAAAGCCGCAGACAAAAGCAAAAAACGAATACCAAATAGCGCTATCTATGGAAAAAAGAAACGGCAAGCCTGTAACACTGGCGGGAATTTTTTATCTTGACGAAAAAGAGGCAAAAGAGCTACTTACAAAGCTCAAAAAATCGCTTGCCGTAGGCGGCGCGATAAAAGATGGAAAGCTGGAGTTTCAGGGTGAGCATAGAGATAGATTAAGAGAGCTTCTTAAAAAAGAGGGGTTTGGAGTAAAAAACTGATTTATTCATAATGATACCTACAAGAAATAATCCTAAGAGTCTCCCCGACAACTTCATAAATCAAGCGATGCTCCAAATCTATCCGTCTCGAATAACATCCGGCAAGCTCATATCGCAAGGCTTCGGGTTTGCCTGTGCCGCTATATGGGTCTCGCAAGCACTCCTTTATAAGTCCGTTTATTTTTTTGGCTACTTTTTTGTCGGTCTCTTGCCAATACAGATAATCCGCCCACGCCTCGTGCGTAAATAGTAGCTCCAACACTAAATAAGTTCGCCTTTTACTGTTTTGCCGCCTCTAGCCTGCTCTAGTGAACGGAGTAGATGAGCTTTGTTTGCCGGATTTGATAGCAGATAGTTTGTTTCGCTCATTGAGTTGTAGTCCTCCAATGAGAGAACGACTACATGCTCATTGTTTTTTCTAGTCACTATACAAGGCTCATGAGAAGATACCACCTCATCAAATACAGCTTTGAGGTTATTGCGAACTTCCGTAAATGATATTACAGTCATTTTATGCTCCATATTTTGTACATTATTTGGTACATTATATCAAATTTTTTATCAAAAATGCCACTCTTTGCAATCACACACAAAGGAGCCTTTGACGGCTCTTGCGAATACCGTTACCTTTGTCTTTGTAATTTTTGAGACTTCCAAAATTTTCGACAAATCGCCCTCGTCAAAACCAAACAGAAGCTCGTACTCCTCGCCGCTACATCCCACCTCTTTTGAAATGGGTTTTAAAAACTCATACCCTACCCTATTAATTTCACTCACCCTCTCAAGCTCTTTAAATAGCCCATCCGAAATATCCATGCAAAAACTCATATGCTTGGCCGCACTATACATAAAGGCATCACGGAGCTTTGGGGCATAAAACCTAGAGTTTGGAGATATCTTCTTACCAACAAAAAGAGCGTTCAAATCTCGCAAAGAGCTGCCCAAGGTTCCCGTGTAAGCCAGTAGTTGTCCTTTTTTTAGCCCTTTTCTATATATAGGTCTGTCTGTTTTTGAGATTATCGTGATTGAGAGGTCTAACTTTGTGTTGGCTATCGTGTCGCCGCCTATTATTTGTATGTTGTATTTTCGAGCCGCTTTTTTGAGCCCTTTTTGTAGGCTTAATATCTCGGCTTCACTCATTGAAGGAGGAATTGCGGCGGTGATAAGCGCATATAGCGGCACGGCATTCATCGATATCGCATCCGAGATATTTACAAGCATCGCTTTGTTACCAATCTGCTCATAGCTCATCCACTCTTTTTTAAAATGCACGTTTTCAAAAAAAGCGTCTTGCGAATATACGAAGCCATCTATAAAAGCCCCATCATCACCGATGATTTTAGAGTTTGAGATGTTTTTGATAAAAAATTTTTCTTTATTCAATGCGGTATTCCTATGTGCGTTTTTGTAACATTAACGTATTCGGCCCAAAAACTAGGCATTTTCTAGTCTTATTTTAAAAATATTAGATGATATAATCACGACAGCTTGTCAATATGCTAACGGATAGAGGTTTAAATGGATATAAAAATCGAAAAACATGACGTCGTCATAGTAGGTGCGGGACTTGCCGGATGCGCAGCGGCAAGAGAGTGCCAAAAAGCCGGCCTAAAGACGGTAGTACTAACAAAGCTTCACCCGCTTAGAAGCCACTCGGGTGCAGCGCAAGGCGGTATCAACGCCGCTCTAAACGAAGAGGATACTTCCCTTCACGAGTTCGATACGGTAAAAGGTAGCGACTATATCGGCGACCAAGACGCCATCGAACTTATGTGCAAAAAAGCGCCTGAAACTATCAGATGGATAGAGAGAATGGGTGCCGTATTCTCCAGAACGGATGATGGCAAAATAGCCCAAAGACCTTTCGGCGGACAGTCAAAGCCTAGAGCTTGCTACGCAAAAGACAGAACCGGTCTTACTCTTCTTCAAACTATTTATGAACAAGCAAGAAGAGAAGGCGTGCTATTTTTGGATGAATGGTACGTTTGCGACATCATCTATAAAGACGGCAAAGTAAGCGGCGTAGTTGCGTACAACCTAAGAGATATGGAGTTTAGGCTATTTAACGCCAAAGCGGTAATGTTTGCGACAGGCGGATACGCAAGGGCTTATAAGATAAATTCAAACGCCCTTGCGAATACCGGAGACGGTCTATCTATCGTAGCTAGACACGGTCTTCCGCTAGAAGATATGGAGTTTGTACAGTTCCACCCGACAGGTCTTAGCGGCACTGGTATCCTAATATCCGAAGCAGCAAGAGGCGAAGGCGGCCTATTATACAACAGCCTTGGCGAGAGATTTATGGGTAAATACGCTCCTCAAAAAATGGAGCTTGCCTCAAGAGATGTCGTAAGCCGCGCAATCACAAAAGAGGTTATGGAAGGCAGAGGCGTAGGTCCCAACAAAGACTCCGTATATATAGACTTGACACATTTAGGAGAAGAGGTAATCAACGCCAAGCTTCCTGAGCTTCGTGACCTCGCTATAACATTCCTCGGTCTTGACATGGTAAAAGAGCCTATCCTTATTCAGGCGACGGCTCACTACTCGATGGGCGGTATACCGACCGATATCAACGGACACGTTCGAAAAAATATCAATGAAACCGTCGAAGGCTTCTACGCAGCAGGCGAATGCGCATGTGTAAGCGTGCACGGCGCGAACAGACTAGGCGCAAACTCGGTACTTGAAGCGCTATTTTTCGGCAGACACGTAGGCGAACAGATGGCAGCAGAGGTCGGGAATATATCGTTTAGAGCGGCGAATGCGGAGGACGCGAAAGCCGCCGTGGCGGAAGTAGAAGGCATCCTCCACTCAAGAGGCCAAGAGTCCGTTACGAAACTAAGAAATGAACTGCAAGAGAGTATGACCCTTAATGCGGGTGTATTTAGAACACAAAAAACGCTTGAAGCCCAAAAAGAGATACTAAAAGAGCTAAGAGAGAGATTTAAAAATATCTCTATCAGCGACAAATCAAAAACATTCAATACCGAACTACAAGAGGCTATAGAACTCGGGCATATGCTTGACTTCTCCGCATTCATAGTAGAGGGTGCGCTCAATAGAAAAGAGAGTCGTGGAGCACACTATAGAGAAGACTATCCTCAAAGAGATGATGAAAACTTCCTAAAGCACACATTTGCATATATGGAAAATGATAATATCAGGCTAGAACTTGCTCCGGTAAAACTCGGAAAATTCGCTCCTGAGACTAGAAGTTATTAATTAAAGGCGTAAAAATGTTTGAGTCAAAAACAAAAAAGGTAACATTCAAGGTCTTCAGGTTTAACTCCGAGACCGACTATTTGCCTGCATACAAAACTTATGAAATGAACGTGGAGAGCCACGAAGTCGTACTAGATATCCTAAATAGAATCAAATGGGACATCGACGGCTCTCTTAGCTACAGAAGAAGCTGCAGGCACGGTATTTGCGGCAGCTGTGCCGTCAAAGTAAACCAAAAAGGCGTACTTGCTTGCAAGCAAAACCTGTTTGAACTAATCGAGATTTTCGGAACCGAACTAACAATTGAGCCACAAAATATCAAAAGAGCTATCAAAGACCTTATTATCGACAAGGCCGATTTCTGGAGTAAGTATGACGCCGTAAAACCTTATCTTGAGGCAAAAATAGAAGAACATCCGACAAGTGAAAACATAGTATCTCCGCATAGTGCAGAGAGAATAGACGAAGCCGATTACTGTATCCAATGCGGCTCTTGCTACTACTCTTGTCCTTCGGTGCAGTATAATGAAGAGTACCTAGGGCCTGCGGCGTTCGCAAAAGCTTACAGATTTACGTCAGATGAGAGAGACTCGGCAAAAAAAGAGAGACTAGAGATAGTAAACGAAATGGGCAAAGGCGTATGGGACTGCGTAAAATGCTTTGAGTGTGCACAGGTGTGTCCAAAAGGCGTAGACCCAATCGGTAAAATCACAAGACTGCATACGCAGATATTTGCACAAGGCGTAGCACAGAGCAACGTAGCCACTAGGCACGCCGTAGGTTTCAAGCACTCCATCGAAAAGCACGGACTACTTGACGAGGGTGAACTTGTTAGATACTCGGAGGGCAACATAGGAGTTATGAAACACCTGCCGGAGGCGTTCGATATGCTGACTCACGGCAAAATAGTGCTTCCTTGGGATATGCCAAAAAGCGAAAACCTAGACGAAATAAAAACACTTGTAGAGTCGTCTTCTACACAAAAGTTTGATTAGGATAGAGATATGACAGGACTAAAATACGCTCTTTTTACAGGTTGTACAGCCAAGAACTCTACGCCTGAGCTTATGAAATCGACTGAAGCGGTCGCAAAAAAGCTTGGAATCGAACTAATCGAACTAAAAGAGGCTTCGTGCTGCGGCGCCTCTCACCTACAAGATTTTGACGAGTTTTTGTCTTTGGTGCTAAATGCTAGAAACATCTGCTACGCCGAAAAACTAGGCCTTGATCTGGTAACTATATGCAATACGTGCAACCTAAACCTGCTTATGGCCGATCAAAAACTAAAAGCCGACGCCGCCCTAAGAGCAAAAGTAAACGAAAAATTAGCAGAAGTAGGCCTAGAGTATAAAGGCACTAGCAGAGTAAGACACCTTCTGTATGTTCTTATCGAAGATTTCGGAATGGATAAACTAGAAAGCATGGTGGAAAAACCGCTCAGCGACTTCAACATAGCTCCTTTTTATGGTTGCCACAATATAAGACCAAGTGCGCTGCAAGAGCAGGCAAACGGTGGCGAAAACCCATACAAGCCTACTTCGCTAGAAAAAGTAATAGACGCCATAGGAGGTAGTGCAGTTGAGTATTCATCAAAAAATAGATGCTGCGGCTTCCATGCAGACCTTCAATCGTCAAAAGCGGCCATACAAATGACGGCAAATGCCCTTGTGGATGCAATGGACAACAATGCAGATATGATAGTCACACCTTGCCCACTTTGTCATCTAAATATGGATATCAAACAAAAATCCGCCTCAAAAGCACTCGGCAGAGATGTGCACATGCCTATCCTACACCTGCCTCAAATGATAGGTCTAGCGCTAGGTCTTAGCGCCGAAGAACTTGGTCTTAAACACAATATAGTAAAACCGGAATTCGCGCTCTAAAACTTTTAGGTAGTCGACTCTCTCGACTACCACCATCCCTAACCATAATCACCAAATCAAAAAAACGAAACTACCCTCAAATGCCTGCGACAAACTTTTAACTAGTTTTATTTCCTATTAGCGCCTCTAACCTCAAAGCCGCTTTTTGAACTAATTCAA